>MESS01000038.1:10474-11512 GCA_001771055.1 Caldithrix sp. RBG_13_44_9 | reverse complement strand
CGATCACCAGATAGGTGCGATTCTGCTGATGGTTCGAATCGATAAAATCATAATAATCTCCCCCCACTTCCCGGGCTGGTTCAGAAAAACAGGCCACCTCAAACGGGAGATTTACCGGAGCGGTTTTGGGCATCAGACTCATCTGAATTTCCCGGGCGACGGCTAATTCATCCTTGGCCAGGAGTTTGTCAGCAACTTCCAGGGCCAGCAGGACATTCAGAATCACGAATCCCAGCCATACCCAATTATCTATCCCACTAGCCAGACCAAAAAAGAAAAAGATGATCGCCAGGGAATAGAACAGGCGGCGGGCCGCCGTTAACCTCATTAAAAAAGCCACAAATAAATTGCGTACAAAAAATATGAACCTGGAAACCTTATTCCGTTTTTCATCCGGCTTTTCCAGATCCCGGACATAGAAGTCATATAATCCCGGGACATCCCGTTTGATCAACCTTTCAATTTCTCCCGTAGTGAGATCACTTTTATAAAGCTGATAAAGTCGCTTTAAATTTTTCCAGTGTTCTTTTTCGGAAGGTTGAGCTGAATTCATTTTGGTCTCAACTGTTCTCTTAAATAGTATGAAACGGTTTACGGAAATCCATTTAAAAAGTTAGCCTCTTTATCAGACACTTCCCCTCGCATGCTTACAGCACGCATATGGAGGACAATAAAAAGTAGTCGCAGGATCACGTCGCTTAAAATATGATACAGTCTTTAATAATTATGTCTTATATTTAGGCAAATAAACAAGGAGAGGCCAGTGAAAAATTTACTGCGCTTCCAGCTGATTTCTTTTATTCTCCTCACGCTCTATATCCCAATTCACGCTCAAAGCGATCTGCCACTTAATACCATCTGGGAGATTGAACTCAATGATGGTTCAAAACTGGTCGGTACTATTACTTCCGAAGATGCGGCTTTTATTCAGTTCAAAACCTTGTCCGGGATGGACATGAAGATCCCACGGGAACAAATTAAAAAAATTGAAATGATGGAAGGTGAGGTAATCTCTGGAACAATCCGGAGAAATGACCC
>MESS01000038.1:10215-10454 GCA_001771055.1 Caldithrix sp. RBG_13_44_9 | reverse complement strand
TTTCTCCAACCGGCAGAGCGCTAAAAGGCGGTCATGGTTACTTTGCCGTATATGAAATTTTCTTTCCGTTCATTGCTTATGGCATAACAGACTGGTTTACCATTGCGGGGGGTTTTACTCTGGTCCCCGGGGCATCTTCTCAATTAGTATATCTGGCACCTAAAATAACCCCGGTTCGAGCAGAAAAATTTGACCTGTCCGCGGGTGTCCTTTATATAAGGATTCCCGAAGATGAAGTC
>MESS01000038.1:6303-10163 GCA_001771055.1 Caldithrix sp. RBG_13_44_9 | reverse complement strand
CCATAACATTAGGACTGGGATTTGCATTCGGCGGAGGTGAGATTGCCGATAAACCGGTTTTTGTGCTTGGGGGCGAACTCCGCAGCTCCAATTCAATAAAATTCATCAGCGAAAATTGGCTTATACCGGATAGTGATGTTCAACTTCTCTCAGCTGGGATAAGATTTTTAGGCGAGAAACTGGCAGCAGATTTTGCCTTCTTTTATCCGGCTGGAGGAGATACTGAAGGATTTCCTTTTCTTCCCTGGATTGGCTTCGCTTATAATTTTGGATCAAAAAAGTAATGACAAAAAATTTTCTGTTAACAAATATCCTTATTTAAGTTTGAAGCGGAAAGTGATCACCCCGCTTTGATTCACTTGCTCCACGTAACCCGGCAGCGGACTGAAACGCCAGGTTTTAAAAGCCTCCAGAGTGATATTCTCCAACCGGGTGTCTCCCTTCTGCAGTAAAACGGCCGAGCCTACCAGTCCATTAGGCAGGACACTGAATTGAATTTTAATGATCGCTTCCCGCTCTACATCCGGTGGAAATTCCGGCAGCCGCTGTTGATAAACTTCCCGCTGGAATTCCCCTTCCCAATCAATCTGAAACTCTTGGTTAGCATCTAACTGAATTTTCTGGGTTCCTTGCAGCAGTTTCTCGTCCAGCTGTTTTTGAAACAAGCCTTTCTCGACCGGCTTCTCCTGTCGGGTGAAGGCCGGTGCAGTAGCCGGAGTGGTTGGCAGCAAGGGAACTGTTTCAGGTATTTTCTTCATGATATTGCCGGGAGTGACAATTTTTTCCGGCTCCGGTTGTACTTTTTCGATGATCTCCTGTTCGTTAAGATCCAATTCCCGCCTCTCTGGCAGTTCAATTTCTTCCGGCAGGGGAGGACTGGTCTCTTCTACAGCTGGAATTTCCTCTGCCGGCGTTTCCACTGGGACAGGCTCCATTTCCCGGGCTGGGGCCAACCAGCCACCGGAAAAAGTAACCTCGGCAAATTCCTCTACCACTGGCCGAAAATCAACCGTCAGCAGCAACAACAAAATCAGCAGCAGCCCATGAAACAAGAATGTTCCGCTGACTGACATCACTTTTTCGTCTGCTAAGAGTCTTTTTATCATGAATGTATCTTCCGACTTAAAAAATCATTCTTCCGAAACGGTTTCGGCCCGCAGCGGCTGGGTACCGATTAGAAATTTCTCTGCTCCGGCTGATTTGCAGATATCCATTACTTTCACTGCCAGGTCCAGCTTTACTTCTTTATCTGCCCGCAGGACTATCACCTGCTTCTCCCCGCTTACAATAAAGCGGCGCAATTCCGCTCCTAATTTTCCCAGTGAGACCTGATTATCATTCAGATAAACCGAACCCGCCCGGGTCACCGTTATATAGATACTTTTCTCGCTGTGCACTGCCGCAGTTTCTGTCCGTGGCAGCTGCACTTTTATCCCGGGCTGGATAATAAATGAGGAAGACAACAGGAAAAAAACCAGTAGCAGCAAAACAATATCGGTAAGGGAGGCGAAGCTGAAGGTATTCAGAAATTTATTTTCAGTTTCAAATTTCATCCTCTTTCTCCTCCTTTTGTTGAGAACGGGAGAGCAGTTCCAGCAAATTAGTAGAACTGACTTCCATCTCAAAAACCAGTCGCTGTACTTTGGTCACCAGGTAATTGTAGGCCAACAGAGCCGGAATGCCAACAATCAATCCGGCGGCGGTGGTGATCAAAGCCTCCCAGATTCCGCCGGCCAGCACCGTGGCATTGACATTCCCGCCCAATTCCTGGATGCGCATGAATGCCTGGATCATACCAGTCACTGTGCCCAAAAATCCGGTGAGCGGAGCAACTCCGGATATGGTGGCCAGGGCGGCAAATCCCCTCTCCAACTGATAAATTTCCGCTCGACCGGCGCTTTCTATGGCATCCTTGATCTCTTCCCGGTCCTGATTACGCAGCCGAATCCCTCTTTCGATGACCTTGGAAATCGGTCCCGGAGTGGTTGAACAGATTAACAGCGCATTATCATAATCCCGTTTACTGATGGACTGACGGATCTTGAGTAAAAAGGCATTCAGGTTGATCTTGGCCTTGCGCAGTACCATTATCCTTTCAATAAAAATTCCAACTGCAATAAGGGAAAACAGACCAATGGGTATCATTAACCAACCACCTTTGGCCAGAACTGAAAGTAGACTCATGTCATTCTCCTTCTTAATAATATCATATCAAAAAATTCTATCTCACATTACATAATCAGCTTCAATCCCACCCAGCCGGTAATTCCAGGAGCGGTAAATCCCCGAAACTCCTCATAGCTGGTATCAAAAAGATTCTGCCCGGAAATGATAAACGAATAATTCTCCCCGAAATTCAATTGCAGGGAAGTATTGAACAACGTATAACCTGCGATCTTGATCTGGTTATCGAGATCATCATAACGGCTGCTCTGGTAATCCGCCCATATTTTCAGTTCATGTCTCTGATAGAATTTCCAGCGCAGCCCGCCATAAGCTGAAAACGCCGGCAGGTAAGGAACTTCATTCCCTAAGATACTACTGGAAAATTCTTCCGCCTGGCGGATATCACTCTGCCGCCAACTTATCCAGGCTAACACAGAGATAGTAGATTTCGGATTCCACTCGCACTTGCCGAAAATTTCCTGAATTTTGACTTTATCCAGGGTAGAAAATATCCATCCCGGATAACCGCCTTCGGTAAAAATGGCACTGAGAGAATCTAACGGGGCTACCACCGCCTGATAATCTTCAACCTCCGAGTATCGGCTGAGAAGCTGCAGAGCAATGCCACCAGGTACCTGTAAATCAAAACCTGCTTCCCAGCGGGTTTTATAATTAAGAATTCTCATGTCTGCAAATTCACTGAATGGAACAGCCTTTACGGCATTGCGAAAATAATTGATTTCCAGTCCGGGACGATAGCGGGCATAAATCTTTCCCTTCCCCTCAAAACCGGCTGAGAGAGAAACGAGAGGATAGAACTGTTGCTCTTTAATCTGCAGGTTTATAGCTCTGACATTCTCTTCTTCGCTTTTCTGATATAGCATTCCAATTTCAGCAGTAACCGCCTGGAAATTTTGCTGCAGATTCAGGTAGGTATTCAACAGCGAGGCCTGATAACTTTTCAGGTTAACAGTATCCTGCGGCGGATGGGTTAAATTCCCATCGTTCACATCCAGATCGTTATTCTGAATCCCGGCCCCGAGATCGATGCCGGTGTTATTCACATTTATTTTCCCTCCGGCCGCCAGATCATAACCCTGCTGCGAATATTTAAAAGCGTTTTCATGTTCATCCAGCAGATATTTTCCGCGGAAATATGTCCGGAATTTTTCATTCCACCGATCTTCCAGCTCTCCGCCAATTTCCCAGAAAGTGGTAGCGGTTTCCCATTCTTCCTGATAAATATCCCGAAAACCCCAGATACCTCTTTTATTCAGAACATAATCCGTATTCAGATGCAGCAGATGAATATCACTAAATTTTTGATGAACACCGGCTTGCAAAGCAGCCGAGGTCCATTGGGCATTTTCCAGATGCCCGTCACTGCGCTGAAAGTCCGCCATGAGATACGGCAGAGTATTCTGCGCTTTGAATTGCATATTTACATTGATACCGGCAGTGTTGTATGTTCCATAATGAATTCTGGAATCCAACCAGGGAAAATCGTACAATCGGAACAATGAAGGTTTGATCCGGGAAAACTGGAAAGAAATTTCCGGAATTTCCTTTTCATAGATCTTTTGATTTTCAGACCAGGAAATTTCCACTTCCTGAAAAAGTTGTGGGCGGACTTTACGGGGAAGGGAAATTTTAGCCAATCCCACAATGGTATAATCCTGTAGTTGAATAGTCGG
>MESS01000038.1:4477-6287 GCA_001771055.1 Caldithrix sp. RBG_13_44_9 | reverse complement strand
TTTGGCCTCCTCTTTCTGACCCAGCTTTTCATAACTGCTGCCGGCAGCAAACAGAGCGTTGGCCACCCAGGAAGGATAAGCTTGATACACATATTTTACCCGCAAATAGTTTGTGAGGGCTTCCTGATAATTCCCAGCCTGATAATAGATATCTCCTAACACTTTTTGTGCCTGTGCGGCCAGTTCATCATTCCGGTCTTCAATCACCCGGTTCAGCTGGGCTCTGGCCTCCTCGGTGGAGTGGGCCCGGGCAAAGATCTGAGCCAATTCTATCCGGGACTGATAGGAGCTAAATGACCCCTCGCTGGCAGTCAGTGATTTCTGGAAAGCCTCCTTTGCTCCCTTATCATCCCCTTTTCTCAGGTGAGTGAGACCAATTTGATAATGAACCTCACTAAGAAAGGAGGTATCCTGGCTGCGGCGATTTTTACCGCTTATAACCTGGTTGAAATATCCCAGTGCCTGGTCAAACTGATTCTCCTCCCGGCGAATGACTCCCAGTTGAAACAGCGCATCCGGCACTACTTCACTATCGGGATACTGGCGGATAATTTTTTCAAATTCCTGGCTGGCCTCTCTCGGCTGTCTCAGATTGACATAACTGAGACCGATCCAGTATTGAGCCTTGGGAGCCATCAAGGAGCCGGGATAACGCCGCAGGAAATTCTGATAGGAATAAACGGCTTCCTGAAACTGATTCAGTCCAAAATAAAAATCTCCCCGCCGCAACAGTAGTTCCTGACTTAGCTGGCTGTCCGGATTTTTCTGGATGTACTGATCTGTAACTTTGAAAGCCTGGTCCACCTGTCCCATCTGCATGGCCGACCACTGTAATCCGTTAATAGCCTCTCCAACAACCGGGCTGTCCGGAAATTTCTTGATCACATCCTCATACCAGATCATTGCCGCCCGGAAATCCCGCTTGTTATAAAAACCATCGCCAGTTTCATAATATATCCGTGGCAGGAGATCACTTTGCGGATAAGCCTGTACAAATTCCTTGTAATGAGCGATGGAGCGGTCAAATTCACTTTCCATGAAATAACTGCGGGCGATTAGATATTTGGCGTTCTCATCATATTCCCCGGTTTTGGTATCCTGTAATAATTTCTGAAACTGAGTGCGTGCCGGGGTATACTTTTCCTGCTTCAGATAACACATTCCCATCTGAAACACTGCCCATTCCTGCTCAGGCCCGCTGGGAAAATTCTGCAGATACTGTTGATAACTGAGCAGGGCATCATCATATTTTTTCTGAGCAAAATAAGCATCGCCACTGCGCAGATAAGAATCTGCCTTGTAAATCGGTTTCTCACTCAGCCGCGATAATTCCGAAAAGACCCTGATGGCCTCACTATAACGGTTCAGTTGATAGTAACTCCAGGCAGTTCCATAGTTGGCATCCAGGGTATATTCGTGCTGGGGATACTGTTTCAAAAATGTCCCATAGGATTGCAGAGCTTCTTCGTATTTTCCCTCATTATAATAAGATTCTCCCAGCCAATACCGGGCATCGGGTACCAGAGACCCTTGCGGAAATTCCCGCAGGTATTGCTGAAAATTCTGAGAGGCATAGGAAAATTCACTCAGCTGGAAAGCACACCAGCCCCGCTTAAAAGTTATTTCTGGTTTCAATTCCAGCGGCGGCTGGGTGATCTTGTTCAAGGTTTCCAGGGCCATGGTGTAATTTTTCAGATTGATCAGATTGTCCGCTCCCATCTTCAAAGCAGCAATTCTCTGCGAACTTTCCGGGTAAAGATCGATCAGCTTGTTCAAATAAAGCATGGACTCTTCATTTTGCTCCTGCTGA
>MESS01000038.1:3279-4467 GCA_001771055.1 Caldithrix sp. RBG_13_44_9 | reverse complement strand
CGGCCTGTTCATACAGGGCATCATCCGCATATTCACTCTCGGGATGGGTTATCACTAACTGATTGAACAGCTGATCGGCCTGGCTGTAATTCTGTAAATTCTTCTGGCATAACGCCGCATAAAAGAGGCTTTTCACTCCGATTGGATCCAACCGGCGATTGCTGGCAATATTCTGAAAAATTTCATATGCACTCAGAAAATCTTCTTCTGCGAAATATGTCCATCCCAGAGAAAACTGGGATTGCCAGTAAATTTCATGATAGGGGAATTCAACCGCGATCTTCTGATAAAGCTCGCGTGATTTTTCCACTTCTCCTTTGGCAAATGTTGCTTCCCCAATCAGAAATAGTCCCTGCGGTTTATAGCGGCTCTCACTATCCCGCTTCAATCCTTCCAGGGTGATCCCGATGGCCTCATCAAAACGCCGCAGTTTATAAAAAATTTGTCCCTGAATAAAATAGGCCTCCAGGCTCAAGTCATGATCCGGAAATTCAGAAACCAGTTTCCGGTATGAATCCAGTGCTTCCTCCGGTCTGCCGGTATCCTGATAAATCCAGCCTAAACTGTAATAACAGTAGGCTTTGATTTCAGCCTTGGGATACTTTTTAATACACTGTAGATAAGCAGATTCTGCCTTGTCTAACTGCTTCAGGCGGTAATAACTTTCTCCCATCCAGTAATAGGCCTCGGCGGCCATCTCGTGCCGGGGATAGCTGGTAAGAAATTTTTGAAAGGCAGAGAGTGACTGATTGTATTGGCTGTTTTTATAGTAAGAAAGTCCGGTCCGGAACAGAGCTTCATCCAACAGGGTCCCACTGGCAAAATCTCGCTGATGATCCTGATACTTTTTGATCGCTTCCGGATACTGAGCCAGATAGAAATAGCACTCGGCCTGTAAAAAGTGCACTTCCTCCTTCAAGACACTACCCGGATACTTCTGAAGAAAATTCTGAAATTGTTGTAACGCCAGCTCATACATATCGTCATCAAACATCCCGCGGGCCGTCAGGTAATCCTGCTTTTCCAATTTGGAGATCTGACCGAATGATAGTTGGAGAATCCCCAGCAGAATAAAGCTCCAAAAAATCAGTTTCCTGTGAATACTGTCAGTCATTCATACCCCGATTATTGTAAGGTCTTTAATATAAAAACTGCTTCCGGATTGGGCAATGATTTAATTGCCCTCTT
>MESS01000038.1:2247-3238 GCA_001771055.1 Caldithrix sp. RBG_13_44_9 | reverse complement strand
CCAAATCCCGGGATTATACTGATTTATTATCAATGATCTGTTCCAGCGTTCCGTTAACCTCCAGGCCCGCCATATCTCCACTACCAGAAAAAAGCAATCTTTCTCCTTCACCGTTCATTTCAAAGAAAGAAATAGCGATAGTCGATGAAAGAGATTCTGCCACCCTGCTCAGCATCTGATTTTCAAAAGGGCCGTGTAAAGTTCCCGCTTCAGTACGTCTGGCTTCTATCTGCAACCGATGTCTGCGATTGAACACCACAACCTCAACCCGCTCCTTATCCGCTTTCACCTGTCTTAACTCGGCTCCATTATAAGTAGTAAAGCGGTATAATCTATCTCCAAATAAAAATCCGATGATAAATCCCCGGAACGATCCCTTCAACCAGGGAATTTTGGCAATGGAAAGAGTCAAGCTGATACTAGGTTGTTCGAAATGATTGCACTGCATCCAGATGTAGGCTTGCGGGAAAGATTTTCCCCAATCCTTTTCCAAATACCCCCGGCCGTTCTCGAAATTGATTTGCTGGCCGTCCATTCGCAGTTCACCATCTATCCGATGATCCAGACTGAGAATCCCATGATAACATTCCATAAAGGGAACAAAGGCGTACCAACCCATCGCCCCGGGTGAACTCCAGTGAACCGGCCAACTCTGCAGCTGCTCGAATTTCAATTGTCCCCGAAGATGCGGGTGATCATGAAGATCTAAATTGAGATGATGTTTACTGAAAGAGTTGGGACCTATGCTGATGTGAAATTGTCCGGAAGCCGTTTGAAATTGCGAGAGCGGGAAACGCTGATAATGGCTGCGATGAGTACTCCCATCCAGTACCTGAATAAAAGCATGGGACTCCTGCTCATTCTGACTGATGAAAACTCCCGGTATTACTGCCAGAATATTTTTCCGGGAAGAATCTACCAGTTTATAGAACCACCCTTCAAAAAAGTTTGCTTTTTCTCCTAAGCCGTGGTAGACTTCCGGTCGCCAGAT
>MESS01000038.1:1887-2213 GCA_001771055.1 Caldithrix sp. RBG_13_44_9 | reverse complement strand
AAACCAATTTGATCATGTAATGTAAAACGAAAATTTAAGGAAAAGTTTCCGGTTGACCCTATCGGAAATTTATAAAATCCAAGATGAAAGGAATTTGTGATGAATACAGCTCGTCCGTCAGTTTTTAAAATGATGCGGGCACCGTTTTTTTCTTCGATTCTTTCCCCGCTGATATCTGGAACATTGCTGGCCGCTTCCATCAATCATAGTTTCCACTGGTGGGGATTCCTGGTGGTGACCATTATTGGACTTGGACTTCACTCTACTACTAATGTCTATAATGATATTTACGATACCCTGCAGGGGACGGATAAAATCAACCGTCA
>MESS01000038.1:1183-1877 GCA_001771055.1 Caldithrix sp. RBG_13_44_9 | reverse complement strand
TTCAGCGGCGGCTCCGGATTGATCATTCAATTTCCCCACATTCTGCCCGGAATGTACTGGCTGGCCAGGCTCAGCCTGCTGGTAGCCCTCCTGGCTTCTATGGCGATGATGCTGGTGATCCGCCGGGATCTCTGGATATATCTCTGGGGATTATATCTGTTCTCTGCTTTTTTCAGCAAGTATTACACTGCCGCCCCTTTCAAAGTGGCTTCCCGTGGACTGGGAGAAATTTCAGTCTGGTTTGCCTTTGGACCCATGGCCATCCTGATAGCATCAGTCAGCCAGAACCTGGGTCTCCATCCGCTTATCCTCACTGCCATGCCCATCACCGGGATCAGCACTCTTTCCATCTTATTATTGGGTCAACTGATCGATTATCGGGCCGATAAGGAATCTGGAAAGTGGGGAGCTGCGGTCCGGCTAGGAACCCGTCCAACCGCCTATATTTACCTTATCGTTCAGATACTTTTAATGCTCAATGTGGTTTTATTAGCTGTTCTAATGAAAGGATTCGGATTTCTGATATTGATCTGCCTTATTCCCTATTTCCTGATGTTACCAAAGATTGTCCGGATCATTCTGGCTAACCACGATCAGCCGGTTTCTCTTCAGATAGCTGCCGGGATGAATGTACAGCTGCACTTGCTATTTTCGATTTTACTGGTGATCGGACTTCTACTGTTCAAACTGTTCG
>MESS01000038.1:304-1150 GCA_001771055.1 Caldithrix sp. RBG_13_44_9 | reverse complement strand
CCATCGCCCATAAGAAACTTTCGGAGATTGTATTCACGGTCTTAATGAAGCCGAGGACTCCTGGAAATTTTTCTTCCATTCAGGATCAGCTTCGGAATCATCCTTTTTATTCCAGCGGCCATCAATCCCTACCTTCAATGGTGAATTTTCCCGGATATATTCAATCACTGCTTCCCTCAATAGAATGCCGGTATAGGCTACCTGCTCCGCCGGGATGCTTTTCAGCATCATCAGGCCAGAATTGCCTTCCATCAGGTAATCGGTGGTGGCAATGCGATAGATCTTTTCTGCTTCCAAAGGTTTACCATCAATCATAAAACGGGTGATCTTATCCCCATCCGGCTGCTGGCTGTTGTAGATAATCTGTCCCCCGGAAATGGCCAGACCGCGTTGCTTACCTTCAAGCTTGCTTTCCAGGAGCTGCTTTACAAAACGTCCGCTGGCCTGAAAAACCACCACCTGGTTACCAAAAGGCAATACTTTGAAAACGTCTTCCTGAGTGATGGGACCGGCTTTAATATCAGCCCGGATACCCCCGAAATTATTAAAGCCAAAATCGGCTTTGGTTCGCTGGCGCATGGCATCATTAACCAGATTATACATCGGTGACTCGCTGACGCCGGCCCGGGTCAAGGCGGTCTGGGTGGTCCCAATCACTTCCTGGAATCCCTGTTCATAGATATCCTGCTGGCTGCGGACATAGGCAGCTATCACACTATCCGGCCAGAATTCATCTTCCTGCAGCAACAGCAGACTGCTACGGTCAGCCGGATAATCGTAACCCATGATTGAACGGGTTTTATTATCAATCGTCAGTTTCAACCAGCCCAGGTTTCCCCCGTTGCC
>MESS01000038.1:0-215 GCA_001771055.1 Caldithrix sp. RBG_13_44_9 | reverse complement strand
TCCCTTTGACGAAGCGGGCGATTTCCATGGCACTGACATAACCCTGAGAAATGGCCTTTTCATATGTTGCCTGCTGCAACTCCTGGTAGCCTTCCTGAACATCATATGGTAATCCGGTATGAACCAATGCCACTACCAGATCCACTTTTTCATTGAAACGCAGCTGATCTACCGTGCTCTGCAGGGCCGGAATTTCCGAAAGAAATTGCAATCCC
>MESS01000037.1:29063-29354 GCA_001771055.1 Caldithrix sp. RBG_13_44_9 | reverse complement strand
AGCAACTTTTTCTGCTCCAAACAAGGACCAGAACCACTGGTCTATTTCCACAGTGTTATAATTCCGTGAATATTCCTGCAGATAATTGACCGGTTTTTGATCAGAATAAACCAGACCTCGCCAGGAGTCGTATTTCCAGCTGCAGGTTCCTATTCTTAAACTGCTGTCACCCAATGTTGCCCGCCATTTCCTGATTTTCTCCAATTCCTGAAATATTAATCAAGGCACTAAAACGGGACAGCCTGATCCAGTATTGGATCCCGACGAAAAATTGTAGGATCACTAACTCCA
>MESS01000037.1:281-29009 GCA_001771055.1 Caldithrix sp. RBG_13_44_9 | reverse complement strand
CCAGAATGACTGCGGCCCAGATAAGTGACAATAGGAAATACAGTAAATAAATTTGAACAGGATTTCTCCACAGGCTGAGAACCGCCATCCAGATTGTTTTTAAAATTGAGGGGGAATCCTGCTTAACCAGCTGAATTCTCGATAGATCGAAGACTAAAAAAGCAAACAGAACGAACAAATAGGCCAGCCCGGCCCAGCCTATTAAAAAATAAAAATAAATATTCTCAACAAAAAGTGATGGAAGAAAATAAATAACCGGCAGATAAAGCACTATGCTTACCATTAAAAAAAAGATCACGATAAACAGTTGAAAGATCCCCAGCCTCAACATTCTTCCCAGAAAGTGCCAGGAATCGGCCCCAAATTTTTTTGAATTTAACTGATCGTCCCGCAGGAAGGTTGATATCACTCCGGCAGAAAGGATCACCGATATGATCAAAATCAATAACCTTCCTAATAACAGATTGCCTCTGGCTATTTGCAACGGCCGGGCAAAAAAATGGAAGAATTCTGTGTAATAAGTATAGACATTAGCCTGCTCTAATAAACGGGAAACGATCCGCTCAGAAAAAAAATGATTGAAGGCAGAAAGGTAAGGAAATAGGAATATCAGCGAAATAATGAGATTAACTGACCAGAATAAAAATATCAGTGTTCCCTGCTTAAAAGTTTTTATTAATCCCCAACCGATGCTTTTGATTATCATTTCATGTTACTCATTAAAAAAGAAAAACACCCAGCAGGCTCTGCTGGTAAATTTTCATCACCTGCAGCCAGTGACGGATTGTGGCAAAATAATTTTTCTTCATCATCATGCTGTTGTTAGACCAATTCAGATCGAGCCACACTTTCTGCCCCGGATCGACCTGCGCTTCCCTGATTCGGCTGGTGGTGCAATAATCGAGAACGTACACCGAATCTACGCCATCCCAGTTCTGCCTTAAAGTATCACCATTGTCAAAGATACAGGCAATTTCTACCGGAAAAATAAAATCTCCCAGCCGCTTTATGACCACCCGGCTGTGATATTCGTTAATCGCTTCACCTTGGGAAGAATCCAGGGTAACTGCTTCTTCACAACTCAGCGAATCCACCTCATAGTCCAGGACTTTGGTGGACAGTAAAGCCTGATCGAAGTACCATCCCATATCCCTTACCGAAATGGAATCAACCAGCGCTAAAAAATCAGCAGTTCGTGGATGCCTGAATTTCCATTTTTCATAATATCTCCGCATAATAGTATCCATTTTAGCCTGACCGAGAAAATTTTCCAGAGTGTGCAGGATAAGAGCTGGCTTCGCATAGGTGTTCACTCCATATGCTCTTCGACGGAAATCCCAACTGGCTTTCCAAACACTATCCAAATCAGGTCGCTTAAGGTAACTCCGCTTATATTCATCGATCTGGCTGATTTGAATGTTGAACAGTTCAGAGAGTGAAGCGGATTTACCATAAGCATGATTCATTATCTTTAGAGTAGCATAGCAGGTGAATCCTTCATCCAGCCATGGTTCCTCGGCTTCATTGCTGGCCAGGATTCCATAGAAATATTGATGGGCAAATTCATGAATAGTCACCTCTTCCGGAAAAAGTCGGAACTCTGCCGGAAATCCCCAGATTGCCCCGCCGGTTATAAAACAGGGATATTCCATTCCTCCGGCCCTTAAAGCATGAATGGGTGGATCAACCACCGTTATCTGGGGATAAGGAAAAGGTGATATCCAATTGTTAAAATACTTTATTGCAGCAGTTATGGCAGTCATGTATCGTTTGCTGTGAACAGAATGTTCGGGAGCATACAGGAGGATGACCCGGGTTCCTTTTATATCCCGGATCTCCTGCTTGAATTTTGGCCATGCCACTACCGCAAAGTCGTGAACATCTTCCGCCCGGTAAAACAGAGTTTTTAAAGAATCCCCACTCTCTTCCCGCAGTAAAATCCCGGTCGCACCAGTGATATACTGTATGGGAAGAGTGAATTCCACTTCATAGTTCCCAAAATCAGCAAAGAATTCAGAATTGGGAAAGAATTGATGACAATACCATTTCCCCTCCTGGTAAACCCCAATCTTCGGAAACCACTGTCCCAGGAGGAAAAAATCATCAGAATAACCCGTTCGGGCTATGATTTTTGGCAGTTTGCAGCTAAAATCTATTTCTAGTGATACTTCTTCACCGGGTTGAACAGGTTGTGGTAATTTTACCTTCACTACCGTAGAATCATGCTGATTACTGTCATTGGGTTGAATATATTCAATGGAGTGAAGCAGGTCATAAGTGCTATTCAAAACGAATCGCTGAATATAAACACCACCCAATTCCTGACGGGGCCGGGATGGTGTATCAGGATATAATTTTCGACTCTGGGACAAAAAGGTGCTGCTGTCATTTCGAAAGGCATTCATATATAAGTGAAACTGCAGCTCCCTGATCAATTGTTGAGAAGAATTCCTCCAGATCAATTTCTCGGAAGCCTTTATCATTTTGGCCTGACAATCCAGCGTTGCCTTGATATGATAGTTTGCCACCCGCTCAGAAAGAGGCTTCTGGAAAATGATTTGAGAAAGCACTGGCAGTTGAAGCAGAATAATTAGAATAATAGATCGCATACTATTCTTTTCCAATCGGTCTCTGAAAAGAGGGGCTGTATTAAATGACTCTATCTAAGAATATGAGTATTTTCAGAAATCTTATCAGTTAATTACACAGACCTGATTCCGGCCGGATTCTTTCGCCTTATAAAGGGCTTTATCCGCATTCAGTATCAGCTGATAGGCATTACTCCCATCATCTGGAAAGCTGGCAATGCCCGAACTGATGGTTAAATTTTCAGTCGGGAGCGATTTGATTTTGGGGAGTTCCAATGTCTGAACCATCTGCCGTAATTTTTCAGCGGTTTTTTTGGCATCCTCTTTGGTCAATTCGGGACAGATAATACAGAATTCTTCCCCTCCATAACGGCAGACCATATCGCTGTTACGGGTATTTTCCAGCATGGCCTGGGCGATCCGCCGCAAGATAAGATCACCCGCCTGATGCCCATAAGCATCGTTGTAATTTTTGAAAAAATCAATATCAATCATGATCAGGGAAAAAACGGATTTGTGCCGTTGCGCCCGGCTCACTTCCCGATTCAGCTGCAGAAGAAAGTAGCGATAATTATACAATTCAGTCAAAGAATCGGTAATGGCCTCTTTCTCGGCTTTCACAAACAGGAAGCGGAGTTGTTCCATCAGAGTCAGATTTTGATACATATAACTGGCAGTCCTTATCAGGGTCTCCAGAAAGCGGTATTCTCCCCCGGATATGAGGTTTGTTTTGGATTGATAATTATCCAGGAATATAAAACCTGCCCGGTATAACGACTCACTCGATAAATATTCTTCCAGATTGTTGATAATTACTTCTATATCCAAATCCTCCTGATTTACCAGGCTGGGCATAAATGATTCTAAAAGAGGTAATATCCTCTCGCGCGAACTACTAGATTGATATTGACTGATAGGAGTACCAAGATAGGCAAAAATAAATTGATTGGTTTTAAAATTTTCAAGGAGGCCGCGTAATTTTGTATCTTCAATCTGACTCAGATTGCGCACCAGTAAAACATTATTGTCTTCAAAATATTTATAAATAAATGGCGTCTCCACTGGAAAGCGATATTTTTCCCATTCCTCCTGCATCATTCCACGGGCATATTTTATCTGCATGGTCATGCTTTCAGAGTCTACCTCAATAAAAGCACCTCTGTCAAATTGAAACCGCTGGCAGATTTCATCCACAATTATTTTTTTGAACGCCACCGGATTTGTGCAAGTCTGAAGAGAAGATAATATCCCCAACACATTCTCTAACGATTGACCGTGTTCCTTCAACCGCTGCGAAGTGCTTTCCAGTTTCTTATTAAAAATTTCCAATTCCTTCACTTTTTGAGTGAGGTGTTCTACAATGGATTTCTCATATTCCTGATGGACAATCTCCCTTCTCTCGGATTCTACTACCTCCTTTTTACCTTCGAGAAATTGAAGCAATTGCCCGGGAAATTTCTGAACATCGATCGGTTTAGTAATAAACCCAGCACACCCAGCAATCAAAATTTTTTCTTTGGCATCTTCTTCCTTGAGGGCTGTGAGTGCCACAATGACCACTCCCTTCAATTCATTGGTATGTTTTATCTTGGTGGCAAGCTCGTCACCACGAATGTCGGGCAGGTCAATATCCATAATAATCAACTGTGGATGTTGCTGGAGGGCCACCTTCATTCCTTCCATTCCGTCGGCGGCTTCAAAATATAAAAATGGAGGTCTGGTAAGAATTTTCTTCAGTAAAATTCGGGCACTGTAATCATCTTCAATATATAATACTTTTACTGAATCTTCTATGGGCATGGTGACGGCTTAATATTAAATCAGTAACATTTTTATGGTACAAATGGTAAAATATTCAAAAGCAACCGTTTCCGGAAAAATTTAAAATAAATTAATCATCCATACAAGCCTCAACTTTATCTCATGATTCATTTATGAAGACTCCAACCGCTGGCAGGATTTATTAAACAATAAATAAAACCTTCCAAGCCCCAAGTCATATGATGACAATAATAAAAAATTCGGTGACATGAGCATAAAATAATAATAAATTGGGCGGCTTTTTTCCAGGAGAAAGACATGACCCGATTATTGAAAAGATTTCCATTCTTTGATTACCTGTTTATCACCATCGGAGCGATGATCATGGCCATAGGGATTGGTATTTTTCTGGTTGATGCCCAAGTAGTCCCTGGTGGTGTAACCGGATTATCAATGGCATTTCATTATCTCTCCAATAAAAGTATCCCAGTAGGAGCTATGATGTGGCTGTTCAATATCCCATTATATTTCTGGGGAATAAAAGTGCTGGGTAAACGTTTCGGAGCACGAACTTTTTACGGTTTTACTGCCAATTCATTCTTCATTGACTTTTTTAGGGGTGACCTGCCGGGCTTAAAAATTTTTCAATTACAGAAAACCGAAACTATCATTGATCTGCAAAAAAATGACTTTCTATTTTTGATTCTTATCGGTGCGGTATTATTAGGAATCGGCTTAGGTATCATTTTCAAATTCAAAGGTTCCACTGCCGGTTCAGACATTATTGCCGCTATTCTTCACAAACGATTCGGTTTTAAACCCGGACAGGCAATAATGATGATCGACTTTTTTGTCATATCCTTCGCTGGATTCATCATTCAGTTCAAACATCTTTCTATTGACCGACCAGCCATGTCTCTCACACTATATGCCTTCTTTTTACTCTTTATCTCCAGTAAAATCGTCGATATTATTTTAGATGGTTTTAATTACGCCCGAGCGGTTTATATCATCTCTGACAAGTGCAATGAGATCTCACGGGCCGTCATCCAGCAATTAAGCCGCGGTGCAACTGCCCTGAAAGCCCGCGGGTTATACAAGAATATCGATCGGGAGGTGGTAATGACAGTTGTCACCCGCAAGGAAATTCCGGAATTGATAGAAATTATCGAAGATATTGATCCGGACGCTTTTGTGATCATTTCCGACGTCCATGAAGTACTGGGAGAAGGTTTCCGCAGAAGAATCTAAACCTCTGGTAAATTAATATTTTACAAATAATCAGTAACTTTGCTATAGCGCTTCTAATCTAATTTTTGCAATGATAAGAAGTAATTGAATAATTTATATACAAAGTACTGTTAATAATGGTCTTAAGGCATTTGTTCAAATAATTTTATCCGAAAATGAAACTTTTTAAAACCAAATCGGTATTTTTGATCTGGTTCACGGGGTGGAATTAAGAAAATGATTAAGATTGATTTAAGTGAAAGATTGGAGGAAGCCATGAAGCTGAAGTTAAAAATCAAGATGAAAATAAAGAAGATGCAGGATTAGTAATAGTAAAAATCCCTGTAAAAGCAGGGATTTTTTATTTCTGAAGGTTTGACGACCAGAAAATTTTTTTTGAAGGTCATTCGTTTTCGTTCCCTGTATGACAAAATTGAAAAATTTTTCCAAGGGGATGAATTCCTGAGAAGCGCACTTCAATACCCACCTATATCATTATCTTTTTCCATCACTTGAACATCAAAAGTCAACATGGGAATCCTAGAAAGTAACAAATTTAAATCACTCCTGTAAAATCTTGACAATAAAGTTTTGCATTTTCTCATATACTTTTTCTCTCTCTACATCTAAGCTGACGATGTGATATGAATCTTCCAAGACCAGCTTGTCCTTAACCGTCGACGAAATATGCTGATAAATATAATCTAAATTACTGAAGTGAATTGTGTGATCTTTCCGGGAATGGACCAGTAAGGCAGGCACGGTGACTTTTTGTAGATTACTCCTGGTATAGTCCAATAACTTTATAAACTCTTCCACCGATCGAACTGGATATTTTTGATAAGTGGGAATTATGGGCTTTAACGCAGCATCCCGGATATCAGGTCCTTTAGATTTTTTATTGTAAATGATCAGATGTTTTGCTACAGGTAATAATATCAAACGCCAATCTTTCAGGAAAACCGCTCCGGCTAAGGTAATGATCCCATCAACCGGATAATGGGAAGCCAGCAGCAGAGCTAAAGTACCACCCATGCTTTGCCCGCATACCAGAATCTTTTGGCACTGCTTTTTTAACCGCCGGTATTCACTCTCAGCACAATCCTTCCACTCCTGCCAGCCGATTCCGATGAGGTCCTGGGGTTCTGTTCCATGTCCGGGCAATAAGGGTACTGATACAGTCCACTTGTATTCCTGATGCAGACGCTCCGCTAATTGCCGGCCCTCGAAAGGTGACGCTGTAAATCCATGCAGAAAAAGAAAACCGGTGGAGTTACCCGCTTTGAAGAATGGTTCGGCGCCAGATAGAAATTTGCGTTCTTTCATTGATACCTGAAATCCAATACTGCTTTTCTGACAAAGTGTATACTTAGATCATCAATCAACAGAAATTTTTGATTAATTCAGAGTGCTGATTTAAACAACGAATAGATTTTATTCAAAATCAGGTTCAACTTCTTGCTGTCAAGTTCTTTTCCAGACTGTTGACAGACAACCTTCCCTAATTGATTAATAACTATCAGATTACATTCATTCGGGACAAACTGATATGCCCCGGCAAATTCACCTTCTCAGTCTAATATAATCCAACGGTGATCTTCCCTGGGAAATTTCATTTTCACCATCTTCCTAAAAAGTGAAGGAACTCCGCGAGTATTCGCTACTGCTAAGAATTTTACCGAATCTTTTAATTCATACTTAATCAAAGAATCATAAATTGCAAAACTCCAGATTTCATTATACTGACTGCCGTGCCGGTCGCTTCCCACAATAATCGTCGTATGTCCTAAAAAATTATGATGAGTCCAGACATGTTCAAATTGATCTTTCAGTTGAAAGTGAATAAGGGTAGTATCCCGGCTGAATTCAGTAGATCCCAAATGCGGATAGAAGGTAAGAGCGAAAACAAAGAGAAAGAACTTTATCGTCATCCTAAATTGTAAATTCTTTGGTATCATCATAGGATAATCAGATAGTTTCAATAAGGATAATAAAGATATTATAAAGCCAACGCTAAACAAAAAAGAATTTTAGTGTGCCCGGTAACCATACTGTTTGAATCTAATTGTTTTCTGGCGATTCATCAGTCGACCTGGTATGGTCAGAATAACCATTTGAATGACCAATCAACCGTACTATATTAGCAATAGTTAGTAAGGAAATCTGGAAAATGTCGACCCTATTGGCAATACTTGTTTCCGGCATAGTGGCTACCACCGCGATGACAACCTTTTTGTGTTTAATTGATAAATCTGGCAGAGTAAATGCTAATATGGCTCGCGCATTGGGAAGCGCTCTTACCCGCTCAATCGAGACTTCTCTGCTTCCAGGACTGATCATCCAATATCTGGCAGGTTTATTTTTCGCCTTGGTCTACATTTATGCCTTGAGCCGTCTACAAATCGTTTCTTTATTTTCTTATCTGGTGGGAGGAGGAATAATTGGCTTTGCACATGGATTTGTCTTTAGTTTCATAATGGTTATTCTGGCAGAACATCATCCGGTTGAAGAATTCCAGAATGCCAGTTTTCAGGTAGCAATCGTTCATTTCCTGTCTCATATTATCTATGGGTTGTTTATAGGATTGGTAGGCGGTCTTATCTTGCTATCCAACTAGATTTCAGCCATAAGTATCAAACATTTCTCCTCCATCAAAAAACATGATTAAAATAATCATTGTAAACCGAATCGAATAAATATATAATTTCCCCATATAGAAAAATCCGGGTATCTTGCAGTAACCGGAATTCTTATCTAACTTTTATCATCAAAAATACGGAAACACCATGAGCCTTCCTGACCTGAATAACTGGATTGAAATCTCAGAATCCGCTTACAGTCACAATCTCCATTTCTTCAAAAGTCAATTAGTTGAAAAAACAGAATTCTCGGTAGTCATTAAATCAAATGCCTATGGACATGGAATGAAGGTGATGGCCGATCTGGCTGTTAAGCATGGGGCGGATTCTTTTTGTGTTCATTCATTGGACGAGGCAATAGAACTGCGGCAGCAAGGTATTACCTGTGACGTCCTCATTATGGGCCCAGTGCTGTTGAGCCGGCTGTCAGAGACAATTAGACAGGATTTGCGATTAGTAGTTTACAATATTGAAGCTATCCAGCACCTGAAAAAAATCACCGCCGAAATGAAACGTCCGGTACGTATTCACCTCAAACTAGAAACCGGTACCTTCCGTCAGGGAATTCTGGAGGAGGACTTAGATAAATTTCTTTCAGAACTGAAAAATTCAAAACTCCTCAAATTGGAGGGTATTTATACCCATTTTGCCAACATTGAGGATACAACTAACCATGATTATGCTTACTATCAATTAGATCTACTTAGCAAAATGGCCGCCAGAATAAAGAATTCAGGATTCCCGGAGATAAAATGTCACGCTGCCTGTTCCGCGGCGATCCTGCTTTTTCCCGAGACCCACTTTGATATGGTACGCTTGGGAATTAGTCAGTATGGTCTATGGCCATCCCGGGAAACATTTGTTTCTTATAAGACTAAACATACCAGGAAGGTCGAGGACTTGCTCCAGCCAGTGATGGGATGGAAATGCAAAATTGGACAGATCAAAACCGTAAGAGCAGATCAGAAGGTCGGATATGGGGGTACTTTTCAGACTACCCGCCCGTCAAAAATTGCCATCCTGCCTGTAGGTTATGCAGATGGATATGATAGAGGGTTGTCCAATCAGGCCTATGCTCTAATTCAGGGACAGCGAGCTCCTTTGCGTGGTCGGGTATGTATGAACCTGATCATGGTAGATATCACCGATATTCCTGGCGTGAGATTGGAAGACACCGTGACCTTAATGGGAGTCGATGGACAAGAAAGGATTTCCTGTGATTACCTGGCAAGTTTATGCGGAACTATTAATTATGAGTTCGCTACCCGAATTAATTGGCAGATTCCCCGCCTGATTGTAAAATAAACACCCTTTAAGGAAATCACTACTACAGACCTGGAAACAGAATTGGAAGTTACCGGATGGCTGGTTAAAACTCAAACGCCGAAATTAACAATTAAAATTCGCGCTCTATTCCACTGTTTTTAAAACGAATCCTGGAAAAGTGGGTGAAAAGCAAGCGCCTTTACTGGATAAAAAAATGTCAGAGTGTATGAATTTCTTATTACCAGCGTCCCTTTCTATTCCACTGTCCATGCCCTTTTTCCAATAAATGACTTTTCCCACCCACTCCAGCATGTTTCAATGTCTTGCTGTGACGCTGATACCAAGCAGAAAGAGTATCTTTTCCAATTCTGTAAAAGCGGTAAAAAAACCTTTTTTCCTTCTCGGGGTCAAACAGCTGCTTATAAAAAAATTTCATGTCTTAACCCATGAGTTATGGTTTGACTAATCTTTTACCGAGCTCTAACCGAATCTCAAAATTTGAGTGATTGGTTTGTCCGGCAATGGGCTGCGGGAAATAGATGAAACGGTATTGCGGTCGCAATGAAAGAAAATACTCTTGATTGGTAGTGACATCAACGCCTATCCCAAAACCAATATTAAGAGATAACTGATACTCATTTTCACGGGGTAAGCGAGCCTGTTCTTCAGGCGGCAAATAACTGAATTCCAGATCGTTTTCATTCGGAAAATTCATACCAAAAGTAAGCCCACCCAGTCCAATAAAGTAGGGCCGAAAATCGTCCTCGATACTGTTATAAAAAAATCGTTTCTTCAAATCGACACTGAGCGGGATAATAAATAAGCGGTTGAATTTATTTATCTGCCTTGGATAACCCCAATAATCATAATAAGTAAATTCGTTCTCATCTCTCATCATATAGAAATCCAGATTGACGCCCACATGAAAATAACCGGGTAATGAGATCCGATAAAATCCCCCCAGGCCAAAACCTGCCATAGCCAGAGTGATTCCTGCGCCATATTCGTTCCCATGAAGAGGAACCGATTCTTCATATTGGGCCATTACCAACGCAGGGATCAAAGTGACGATCAATAAAACAAAGATAAACGATTTCATGCCATTACCTTCCTCAACATTCAAATGAACCAACACCTCCTTTTACTCCCTATTCAGACAAAAGCTCCCGGGAAGATCACCGGGAGCTTTTTATTTTTCTACTAGAAGGGGACGGAATCGTCTTCGGCCCCACCGCCAGCCTCATCGGTTACATCAGGAATCTCGGGTGCGGGACTCGATGGTCCTTTTCCTCCAGATTCCAAAATCTGGAATTCATTAACAACAATATTAGTTTCTTTCCGTTTCACACCATTCTGATCCTGCCAATCCCGGTATTCCAAACGCCCTTCAACATAAATCCGCATTCCTTTGTGCAGATACTGTTTGGAAAATTCTGCCAACCGGCTCCAGGCAACAATCCGATGCCAGTCCGTTTGTTCCTGAATCTTTCCCTCCTTGTCTTTAAAGGAGCGATTGGTGGCCAGATTAAAATTTGCCACCGCACTGCCGCTAGGGACGTAGCGCACCTCCGGATCGGCGCCTAGTCTGCCAATCAGCATCACCTTGTTTACGGTTCCCTTAGACATAACTTCCCTCCGTACATTTGGTTAATATGGTTCAGTGAATTGATACAGCTACCTGTACTACAGGTGCAATTTTATAACATTGATTTCGAAAAAACAAGAAAATTAACGATACCCTCAATACTGATAATTATTTTTTCTTCAACCATTCTAATGGATTGAGGGTTTGATTATTGCCATAAATCTCAAAATGGAGTTTGGGACCTTCCAGTGAACCGCTCTCTCCCACCGATCCAATTCGATTTCCCCCCTCAACAAATTCTCCGGCACTAATAAAAACTTCATCCAGGTGGGCATAAACTGAATAGTACCCGTCATTATGATCTACAATAACCATATTTCCAAAACCGCTCATATAGGTAATTAAACTGATAACTCCCGGGAAAATGCATCTGACATCGGTCCCCCGGCTGGCTTTAAGATCAATTCCGGTATTGTTCAGGATTGTTTTCAGTTCTGGATTTTTGTAACGTCCGAATCCATGCAGGAGTTTACCCTCTACCGGCCAGTTCAGTTTACCTTTGTTTTTGGAAAAATTCCCGGAGAGTTTTTCCCACTTTATCTGAGTATCAACTTTAAGTTGCCGATTTGGCCTGCTTTTTTCCAGTGAAGCCAGGATATTTTTTAACTTGGTATAACTCTCTTTCTTTTCTTTCAAGGCCTGTGATAACAGGGTTTTATTTTGCTTTAACCGAGAAATAACCTGAGATTTTACTACTCTTTTCTGGTTTAGATTCTCTTCCTCGCGGGTGGCAGCAAGCAGATACTCCTGGGTTACTGCTATTTCGTTTTCCAGCGTCTTCTCTTTGGCATTCAATTCTATCGTTGACCGCTGCAATCCCTCAAAGACTGAGCGTTCAGCAGTAGTCACTTTGCGGAAATAATGATATTTGATGAACAAATCATTCAAACCAGAAACACCAAAAATCCAATTGTATCGTTTCCCGCGTTGATACTTATAAGCGAAAACGAGCTGCTGTTTAAAAATTTCCTGCCAGGTTATGATCTTATTCTGTAAAGAATCGATTTGACGTTCTAATTTGCTGATCCATAATTTCTGGTTTTGGATTTTTTCTCCATAAATACTTATTTTATTATGGGTTAGTGTTATTTGCTTATCCACGTTTTCGATGGATTTTGTCTCAACTTTAAGTTGATTGTCCCCCGTCTTTAACTGTTTCTCCAGTTGAGAAATTTCTTCCTGAATTGACTGCAGCTGTTGCTGCATTTCATTTACCTTCGGCTCCTTCAGCTGGGCCACTGCCAGATGAAAAAAGAAAAACAGCAGCAGTAATATGGAAATTCTATTTCTCATGGTACCCACTGCTCTTACTAAAAGATAAACCCCAAAAATGGGTAATACCCAAGTCGAAATGGTATTGCAGGGAATAATCAACGGCTACCCAATTTCGTTTCAGGTGGAATCCAAACGACGGAATGGCCGGATAACTATTGATTCCACTCTGAATTCTAAGAAATGAATTAACCCAAAAACTGAATCCGAACCGTACGCTGGGAGCAAACCAGGCATCCTTCTGGATGCTTAAATAGGACGTAAACTGATCGGTTAAACTGATTTGCATACCCCAATTGGCAACCAAAGGTAATTCTTCTTTGCGTTGATAAACTAAGGGCTGATTCAGATTCAGGAGGGAAAATCCCATCAATAGGCCGGGATAAAGTTTATACTGCACTCCCGCGTCCATTCCCAGGACGTTCAGGTTTTCATAATTTTTTACCTGGATGGAATACCACCGCAAATTAAGACCGATAAAAAACCTGCGTTTTAATAGACCGCGGGAAAAATTCACGATCACCTGATTTTCATGATAAATCTCATTGCCCAGGCTTGATACAGCCAGTCCGGCATTGATGAAGGAGGTAATGATGTTGCTCACCATCGATCCGGAATTTAATTCCGAAATCCCATATGGTTTAAAATATTGAATCCCAAAGTTGTGATGATCCAGAGCTGCGGTCACTGCCGGATTCAAAAGATAGGCACTATAGATTTGATCGCTGGCCACGGCACTTCCGGAAAGTCCGCTCAGGTTAGCATCGGACATGGATAGTTCAAAAGCAGCCATCAATGGCAGCGATTGGAAAATGAACAGGTAAATCACCTTCATGGGGACGACCCTATCAATACATTAGTCCGGTAAGGAAATATTTTTTCCATTACCTTATTTCTTTCTATAAGGAACGCTTCACGGATAACGGTATTTTCGGGAAGTTTTTCCAGGCCGTTTTTAATAAACAGAGAAAGATTCCGCTGGGCAAAGTTCATAATCTGATTTTGCTGATCCTGACTCAGGGAATCAAATTTTTGCTGGTAATAGTCCCGTTTAGCTTTGTTTTTATGGTGATCCCGGATGAATTCTTCTGAAAAATTCTGATAATCGAAGGCCCCGACCGAGGCCGGATTATGTTCAAAGATAGTCTGACCATAAGATGACGCTTCTTTTAGACTCACATTATTGCGGATATAGGATTTATAAAGTTTATGGGGAAAGTTTTTCTTCAATATCTGGAGAACTTCCTGGCTGTGCCGGGTCCTGAAATCACACATGGTCAGCATGATTCCGTTGAATTGCAGGGAGTGGTTCAGGCGGTTTTTCACCATGCAATAGGTCTCATACAGCGGTTTAATGGCCTTCATGGGAAAAAATTCTGGCGAGACAATGAGAACAAACTCATGTGAAGCGGCCAGAGCATTAATGGAGAACAGACCAAGGGTTGGAGGGCAATCAATGAATACAAAATCATATTCATTATTCAGGGATGATAAAACATCCCGGAGCAAATATTCCCGTGACATTGATTTTTGCAGGGTTATTTCAGCCGCGGCAGTATCAATATTATTGGGAAGGATATGCAAGAATTCCTCCCTTTTCAGTACCACCTCCTCGAAGGAGGCGGATTTCTGGAACAGATTCAGAATGGTTCGATCCAGCGATTCATTATCATACCCGAAATGCTGGGTTAAATTTCCCTGAGGGTCCATATCCACACACAGGACTTTATATCCATTCAGAGCCAGATATCCGGCGGTATTGACAGTGGTAGTGGTTTTGCCACATCCGCCTTTCTGTATAATAAAAGAGATAATTTTCATAGACTAATCGATTGTTAACGGTTCATAATAGGTTTTGTCTGGTGTTAATTTAAAAAAAAATTCTAAAGAGATGGCTACTTTTCTTGCATGAGAAATATCCGGATCCAGAACCACCGTTTATTCTTGCCTGTTTTCAAACCAGATTTTTAGCAGACGCAGGGAGCTGAATTTTTCAGAAATGGGATAAAATTCTACCGGTACCTGATATTCAAGATAATCAAAAGTCCCATGACTGGCAGCACTTTTCATTTCGAGCAAGTCAGTCTCCCCTTTCCAGGCCAGCAGAAATCCTGTTGGTTTTAAGAGCATCTGCGCCATTGGTATTAATTCTTCAAGTGTAGCTAATGCTCTCGCGGTCATCACTTCAAAGGTGTTCTGATGCGGGAATTTTTGATCTTCCGGAAAAAGCCGGGTATTGAGCACCTGGATACCGGGGAGGTCAATTTCCTGAATCACTTTCTTCAGAAAGGCTGATTTTTTACGGGAGGATTCGACCAGGACAATAGCCAAATCGGGTCTCATGATTTTCAGAGGAATTGCCGGCAGTCCCCCGCCACTGCCCACGTCAATCAGCCGTGCTTGTTGAGGAATTTCCAGCAGCCGGAGGGCAATAACAGAAGGGTAGATATGATTTTCCCATAACCGTGAGAGGTCCGCTTGAGAAACCAGGTTGACCCTTTCTCCATAAAGACGTAATAAGTTAACATAGCTGAATACCTGTCGCATTTGACTGGTGGAGCTGTCAGGTAAAATTCTTTTTATCATGAATTCAGGAGTAGGCAGCATTTGACAAAGGTCCTTTTTCAGAATTCAGTTTCATTTTTATCTCGGCTGTTTCACGTGAAACAGTTAAATCTACCACAGAGCAATGGTTAGAGTGTTTCACGTGAAACAGGTTCCTGACTTCTAAAATATTTTTCCAGGTAAATCAGGAGAACCGTGATATCCCCGTGCCTTACCCCGGCAATACGGGAGGCCTGTCCCAGTGAAGCCGGACGAATCTTGCTCAGCTTCTCCCTGGCTTCGCTGGACAGTGAAGAAACAGTATGGTAGTTAAATTCTGCCGGAATGGATTGGTGCTCCATTTTTTTGAACTTCTCAACCAGTTCGGCCTGTCTTTTCAAGTATCCCTCATATTTGATGACAAACTCTACATGGACCAATTCATCATGGGAATACCCATCATCCAGTTCCGCTGCCTCCAGCAGGTCTTTCAGGCTAATCTCCGGTCGCCGCATTAATTGCCGCATTGGAACCGATTGGGTGATGAAACTACTGTTGGTTTTTTTTGCCAGTTCATTAAATCGCTGGGGCGAGATAGAGGTTCTAGCAGTATGTTCCAATAACTGTTCAATTTTCTGCCGTTTGTTCAGCATCCGACGATAGGCGGCATCCGGCAGCAACCTGATCTCTTTCCCGGTCTCCATCAATCTCAAATCTGCATTATCATGCCGCAGCAATAATCGAAATTCAGCCCGGGAGGTAAACATCCGGTAGGGTTCAAGAATAGTTTTGCTAATCAGATCATCAATTAATACTCCGATATAAGCCCGGGAACGATCCAGTATCAGCGGAGGCTGATCTTGCAATTTCAGGGCAGCATTGATACCGGCCATCAATCCCTGAGCAGCCGCCTCCTCATAACCGGAGGTGCCGTTAATCTGTCCCGCAAAGTACAGACCTGCGATATTTTTGGTCTCCAGGGTATGCTGGATCTGGTAAGAAGGGAAGAAATCATATTCCACCGCATACCCCAACCGGATGATGTGAGCCCTTTCCATCCCGGCTACCGAGCGCAGGGCTTTATACTGAATATCTTCCGGAAGGCTGGTAGCAAATCCGTTGACATACACTTCCGGATTATCAAATCCATCCGGCTCCAGGAATAGCTGATGCCGTTCTTTATCGGAGAACCGGACAACTTTATCTTCGATTGAAGGGCAATAGCGCGGCCCAACCCCGGAAATGAGACCGGTATACATAGGTGAACGGTCCAATCCCATCCGCAGAAATTCATGGGTTTGCTGGTTGGTGTGGGTGATATGGCAACTCAGCTGTTCCTGACTCAAGGTATCGGTCTGAAAGGAAAATGGAACTGGTGGACGGTCAGGCGGTTGTTCTTCCATTTGCCGATAATCGAGAGAATCGCGGTGTACTCTGGGAGGTGTACCGGTTTTCAATCTGCCAGAAATGAATCCCAACTCGACCAGCGCTTCGGTAAGTCCACGGACCGGCATTTCTCCGGCCCGTCCGCTGGAAAAAGAATTCAGTCCGATATAGATCCGGCCGTTCAAAAAGGTACCGCAGGTTAAGATCAAGGCCCGGCAGGGAATCCATTCATCCCGGTTCAGCAGGGCGGCCACTACTTTTCCATCTGTCACCTTTAATCCATTGACCGAGGCGGAGATCACTTCCAGGTTTGGTTGTGATAAAACCACCTGCCGGGCAATCCGGGAATATTGAAGGCGGTCAGCTTGAGCCCGGGGAGACCACACCGCCGGTCCTTTGGATTTGTTAAGGATCTTAAAATGGATCCCGGCCCGATCGGTTAACTTGGCCATTTCGCCTCCCAGGGCATCGATCTCCCGCACGAGATGCCCTTTGGCTAGACCCCCGATGGCTGGATTGCAAGACATTTTACCGATGGTATCGATCCGCAAAGTGACCAAAGCCGTACGCAACCCCAGCCGGGCAGTGGCCAGTGCCGCCTCTATCCCGGCATGTCCCCCACCGGCGACGATCACATCGTAATTTCTATTCAAAACAACTCCTTATGTTTCACGTGAAACGATCACTTACCGACGCAAAACTGGCTAAAAATATAATTGAGCAGATCTTCACTGCTCACCTCCCCGATAATCTCTCCCAGGTAATCCAGGGCACTGCGCAACTCGGAAGCCAAAACCACCTCATCCATCCCGCTCTGCATTCCCCGCCGGAAATTCTTCAGAGCATGCCGGGCTTTATCCAATGCCTGTTTGTGCCGGGCATTGGTCACTACTACCGATTCCTCCTCCAGACCGGAGTCGATCAACAGACTGTTCTTGATTTGCTGCTTCAAGAGTTCAATATTCCTACCGGTCCTGGCAGAAACCTCCACAATAGGACTGCGCAATTCTTTTAGCGATTCAATGGTATGGTGATCTGTGCCCAGATCTGATTTGTTGAGAATTACCAGGAAAGGTACTTTTTTCTGAACGTATCGATTTAAATAATGGATCAGATGCAGGTCATCGGCATCCAGCGGCCGGTGAATCTCAAAAATGGCCAGAATCAGATCGGAAGATTCAATATGTTTAAGGGCCCGCTTCACACCCATTTCTTCGATCATATCCAGAGTTTCCCGGATCCCGGCCGTATCTACAATCTGGATCGGGAAGCCTTCGATCTGGGTGAATTCCTCAATATAATCCCGGGTGGTCCCGGGCAGTTCACTGACAATAGCTCGCTCTTTTTCTACCAACACATTCAATAAACTGGATTTCCCGACATTCGGTTTCCCTAACAAAAGTAACTTCACCCCTTCTTTTAGCAGGCGTCCATAATCGTAGGTATGCAGTAACTTATCGATTTTATTGACAACTTCCTGGGCCCGGCTCAAGATTTCCGGTTTTTCATATACTTGCAGGTCTTCCTCATTAAAATCTAGATTTGCCTCAATCAGGGAAGCCAGATTTAGAATTTCCTGCTGTATTTCGGTGATCAATTGGGAGAAGCTTCCATCCAGCTGCCGCAGGGAGCAGGCTAATCCGGCCCGGGTTTTCGCGGCAATAACTGCCGCTACTGCTTCGGCCTGTGACAGATCCATCTTGTGATTCAGAAAAGCCCGCTTGGTGAATTCTCCCGGCTGGGCTACCCGGGCACCTCCGCTAACGGTCTGCTGAATGATCTGATCGATAATGATCGGATTGCAATGACAGGAAATTTCGATGACATCTTCCCCGGTATAAGAACGGGGAGACTGGTAATAGATAACCACACATTCGTCGATAACCTTCTGGCTATCACGATGGTGAACCGAACCGGTTACCGCCTTACGGTTATGATCTTCGGCCAGCGGCGGCGAAAATATTTCGTTGAGAATGGCCAAGGCCCGGGAGCCGCTCATGCGCACTATCGCAATAGCCCCTTTTCCCGGCGGTGTGGATAAGGCTACAATGGTATCGTCATTACTATAAGAAAACATCTATTAAAAATGTGATTACTTTTTCTTCTTGCTACTCTCGGCGGTGCCCTTGCTTCCAACCGCTGCGATCCCCGCCGACTGGGGTTCTCCCGGGTGCATTTTCTTTTTGATAAAGTAGGTCTGCGCCATACTCAAAATATTGAATATTGCATAATACAGATTCAACCCGGATGGGAGCGAATAAAAGATAAAGATCATAAAAATCGGCATAAAATAGATCATGAATTTCTGTTTCGGATCGGTCATTGATACCTTGGATTGCCAGATCATGGTGATTCCCATCAGGACCGGCAGAACATGAATGTTATCCCCGATTAGTGGAAGGGTTGTTCCCAAAGGCAGAGCATCAGGAGCAGAGAGATCCTTCATCCACAACACAAAGGGTTGATGTCGCAACTGAATGGTTGAGCGGAAGACAATAAACAGGGCAAACAATACCGGCATTTGCAGCAGCATAGGCAGACAACCGCCCAGCGGATTCACCCCGTGCTCTTTATATAGTTTCATCAGTTCACTGTTCATCCGCTGCGGTTCATTTTTGTATTTCTCACGCAGTTCAGTCATTTTAGGTTGTAAGAACTGCATCTCACTCATGGACTGATAACTTTTCTTGGTCAACGGATGCAGCAAGACCTTGATCAAAATCGAAAAAATAATAATCACCAGCCCATAGTTCGGGATAAAGCGATATAGAAATTTAAATGCCGGAATGATTACTAAACTGATTGGACGGAACAGGCGCTCATACCAGTCTTTATTCATCACCAGGGTTTGAAGGTCAGCTCCATAATCTTTGAGAATGTAATAATCCAGCGGACCCAGAAAGACCTTGAACGTATCGGAGTGAGTCGGTAGAGGCTGGTACTGAGAGTCGATGATGAAACGATATTGCTTCTCCTCCCGCTGATTATTGATCTTCGTTTTTACGCCACCGATAGATACCCCATTCGTTCGTCCTGCATCTGTCGGAATCAGGGATACCAAAAAATATTTGGTCCTTACCGCTGCCCAGTCCACCCGACCGTTAAAATCTTTCTCTCCGTATTTATCAGAAGCATCGAGATTGATCAATTCTTCCGCCATATAGGTATACGCCCGGCTGTAGGTCAGATCATCTGCAACATTTTTCTCGGAAGATTTCAAACCATTTTCCCAGCCGATAAAATAGCGGCGGTTAATGATATAGTTCTGAAGGTTCTCGAACGAGATAATGACATCGAATGAATAGTGATCATAATAAAAGCGCAGGGACTTTATCACCCGGCCATTTTTCAACGGAAGGTAATATTTCACTTCATACTGCGGATTGCTGGCATCCAGGACAACTTTTTGGCCATCTGGGTAATCGGCAAACAGGGTATAGTCATTCAAATTGAATTCCTTGCCGTCCACATTCAAAAAATTGACTATCAGAGCATTATCCGCTATAAGATTTATTGGTCCTCCGGAATAGTGCTGATAATTTTTCAATTCCCAGGACAGCGGATTTGCGCCCCGGGCTGTACTCCAGACTGTGGTGAACACCTCATTTTCAATCTGAATGGTTTTCGTAGGTCCGGCTTCTTGAACCAGGACATCAGTAGATTGATCAACCTCTTCTGATCCGTCAGGAACAGATTCAGGCCCGGGCTCTACAATTTCCTGTGAATCTGAGGCAGCTGGCTGGAGAACCAGCGAGGTGTCTCTGGTCAGTAAAGAATCGGCCGGGGGTTTCTGGTCGCCCCCGATCCATCTTTGATAAAATGGCATTAATAAAGTAATAATAATGATTAAAACAATTCCAATAATGGTTTTCTTATCCATGGTTAATCCTCGATGGGTGATGGAGGAACCGGGTCATATCCTCCGGAATGAAACGGGTGGCATTTAACAATTCGCCGCAGACTCAGCCAGCTTCCTCTGATAAAACCATATTTTTCGTAAGCCTCCTGGGCATAAGCGGAACAGGTGGGGTAGAAGCGACAGCTGGGAGGAAACAGCGGCGAGATGAATGATCGATAAAAGCGGATCAGTAAGACCGGCAAATATCTCATGGCTTAATTCACCGAGTTTATTTGTTCAACAATGCCTTGAAAATCATCAAGATATTGCCTGATATAGAATATGATCTCTTTACCCGCAAAGTTTTGGCGATTCAGACGATATGCTTCCCTGACCAGCCGTTTCATTCTATTCCGTTGATGTGCTTTTCCAATTTTCTTATTCACCAGAAAGGCCACTCGGGTTCGTTCAGAGGAGAAAACAAAAATGCTCAAACATTGGGTAGTAAAACGCCTGCCCTTTTGAAATACCGTTTCGATGTCAGACTTTTTTTTTAGAATTAATTCCCGTGGGAGAGTATGGCGTTTACTAGAACTCATCACTGACGGTTAATCTCTTACGACCTTTAGCCCGGCGGCGGGACAAAACTTTGCGGCCATTTTTAGTCTTCATTCGCTCCCGGAATCCATGCTTATTTTTCCGCTTGCGGTTGTGGGGTTGATATGTTCTCTTCATGACATCTCCATGTATACTATAAAATTCAAATGATCTTTTTTGAGCCTGGTAATTAAATAAAAATTAATAGTTATGTCAACTAAACGATAAATTTATTGGAAAATGTCCACAGCAGTCCAGTTAGAAATCCATTTAAAAACTTTTTTATTCCCACTGCAGTAATTTCAGGTTTCTACCGTCAAATTCGGCATAACTAAAATTTTCAATCCAATCTCCCAAATTCACATATATCTTCTGGCCAAACTGCTGATATTTAGGATAGTGAAGATGACCAAAAATGGCATAATCAAAACCTTCTTCGAATTTCTGCAGGGCCCGTTTGATATAATCATCATCATTAGGAGGCATATCCCGGCGGGTATGGCGGCGGCTGAGAGAAGAAACCCATCTGGCCAGTGGCACCCCTGCATCAGGATGCAATAAACTATAGAGGAAGATATTCACCCGGTTGCGAAAGACTTTTTTCAGCAGACGATAACCCACATCATCTTTGGCCAGACCATCTCCGTGGAAAATGTAAAACTTCTTCCTTTGAATGGTGTAATCCAGTTCATCGAAATGCATCTTAAATCCAAATTCATGTGCCAAATATTTTCGCATCCAGAAATCGTGGTTCCCGGCAATATAATGCATCTCCGTCCCCAGATCATTGAGCCGGGACAGGCCGCATAAAATCCGGGTATACCCTTTCGGAATTACCGAGCGGTATTCAAACCAGAAATCAAACAGATCCCCTACGATGAACAAACGTTCGCCGTTCTGGGAAACATGATCGAAAAAAGTGAGTAATTTTTCTTCTTTTAGTTTTTCGGTTTTAAGGGGTGATGCACCTAGGTGAGCATCTGAGATGAAAAAAGTGCTGGCCATTTTATATCCTATGCAATCATTAAAAAATTGATCACTATCTTTACAAATATATTACCGGGGAAGCATCGTTTCAAAAACCATTTCCCAATAATTCCCTGGCATCAGAAATAATTACAGTTGCCTGCGGGTCAAGGAATTTTACAATATCACGCAATTTATTTACCTGGCTGGAATCGATTATTACCAGAAGGAGCTCTTTAGACTCGCCCGTACTAAACGCTTTGGCTGGAATTATGGTGATGGTGCGTCCCAGATCCTGATAAATTCGCTGGCTGATGAGAGTGATTTGATTAGTCTCCACAACGGCTACCTTGGCGGCCGGCTTCCCGGTCAAGATCAAATCCACCAATTGGGAAGCAATAAAAATTGTCAGGAAACCCCACAGCGCCAGTTCTACATTGCGGAAGGTGATGGCCGCCGTCAGTATTACCAGGACATCCAGGGCAAAAAGGATCTGGCCGATCTTAAAATGGGATTTTTTCGAAATCACTCTGGCCACTACTGTCCCGCCGCCGGCCGAGGCATTACCTTTGAATATCAATCCCAATCCCACGCCAACGGCTATCCCTCCATAGATAGTCGCCAGCATCAACTGGCTGGTCAACTGCTGCAGATGGAGATTTATGATGAATAAATCGGTGAGGAAGGAAGCGGTAATAATGGCAAAGACCGTCTTAAGTAAAAACAACTTTCCCAGATAACGCCACCCGATCAGTATTAAAGGAATATTCAGGACCAGCATAATCATTCCGGTAGGGAAACCAATTAAATAATGTAAAACAATGGCCAAACCGGCCACACCCCCGGTAACAATTTTATTGGGGATGAGAAAAAACACCAACCCGGCGGCTAAAAAGAATGATCCTGAGAGAATATAAAGGAAATCTCTTAATTCGGTGCGGAATGTATACTTCTTTTCATTCATCCGATCTTTAGAATTGATCCTGTTCCCTATATACCAAAATTATATCCTTGTGATACGATTGCAGAATATAATAAACAGCAGACGTCAAACACCAACAATTATTTTCCGCTGCCGTATTACCATCCAACTTTTTATAGAGTACCCTCCTCGACTTGACAAAATAATCCATCAGAAACGAATCAGTTGGTGAGGGCATACCAGGTTCCATAATATTTTCAGACCAGCGGACAGGGGTGATTAAAATTTGTAACAGTCCTTTAAAAATTGAATGATCTGCCTATCGTACTTTCTGAAAAAAGTCTTGATAACCATGGGACGATTATGATATATTTTTCGCCAATACTTACATAGAATGGACTACTTTTTGAGCATATTTAAGTTAAGGAAATTACTGTGAAACTCAGAACTTTCGCGGGCGGTGTCCATCCCTTTGATGGAAAAAAATTCACCGAAAAAAAGCCAATAGAAAAACTACCCCTCCCCAAGCAGGTTTCCATTCCATTGCAGCAACACATCGGTGCCCCTACCGTTCCTTTAGTAGAAAAAGGAAGCGAAGTGGCAGCCGGTCAAAAACTGGCGGAGGCTAATGGTTATATCTCGGTGCCGGTTCATGCCTCCATTTCCGGAAAAGTGAAAGGCATCGAGGAGATTGATCATCCAGTAGCTGGCAGGGGCAAGGCAGTGATCATCGAAGGTGATGGCAACGAAAAATGGATTGATAGTATTCAGTTCGATGAAAAGTATTTTGACTTGCCGGTGAATGACATGCGAACCAGAATCAAAGAAGCCGGTCTGGCAGGGATGGGTGGGGCAACTTTTCCGACCCATGTAAAACTGACCCCGCCCAGCGGCAAGGCCATTGATACTGCTATTCTTAACGGTGTTGAGTGCGAGCCTTACCTCACATCAGATCACCGCCTGATGCTGGAACATCCGGAAGAAATCCTTAATGGTTTCCGGATTATCATGAAAATTCTGGGAGTAAAAAGAGGAATCATTGGGATTGAAAGCAATAAAAAAGATGCTATCTCTCTGATGAAAAAATCCGTCCCCAAGGGTGCCGGAATTGAAGTGGTCTCTTTACCAGTAAAATATCCGCAAGGAGCAGAAAAACAGTTGATTAAGGCAACCCTCAACCGGGAGGTTCCCTCCGGTGGCCTGCCAATGGATATCGGAGTAGTAGTGCAGAATGTCGGAACTGCCAGGGCGGTATTTGAAGCAGTGGCTTACCAGCGCCCCCTGACCCAGCGGGTGGTCACTGTGACCGGACCGGGAATCAAAGAGCCTAAGAATGTGCTGGTGCCGGTAGGAACAGCTTTTCAGAATGTTATCGACTTTTGCGGCGGGTTGACAGATAAAGCCTCTAAGATTGTAATGGGCGGTCCGATGATGGGAATCACCCAACCCAGCCTGGCAGTACCCGTGCTGAAAGGTACTTCCGGAATACTGATCCTTGAAGACAAACAGGCTCATCTGGAAGCTGAGGAACCTTGCATCAATTGCGGCCGCTGTGTGGCGGTTTGTCCCTCCAACCTTCTTCCTACAACTTTACAGCGACTGGTTATCAATGATCGAATTGAATTGGCCGAACGCTTTCATATCATGGACTGTATTGAATGTGGTTCCTGCTCTTATATCTGTCCGGCTAATCGTTATCTGGTTCAGAGCATCCGTCATGGAAAGCAGCAAGTTATCCAATTGCGTAAGAAGGCGGGCTAATAATATCCTCCGATTGGATTTTGGCATATCTTAAAGTGAGAAAAGTGTATGAGTGATTTACCTGCAAAGCTATTTGTCTCCTCCTCCTCCCCCCATGTGCGCGATACCGATTCTATCTCAAAAATAATGTGGACTGTAAATATTGCCCTGCTACCCTCCTTGCTTATGGCATTCTATTTTTTTGGACCCAAGGCTTTATGGCTCACATTGTTGTCAGTAATCGCAGCAGTGGGAACTGAAGCAGCCTTTCAGAAAATATCCAGACGACTGGTGAGAGTGCAGGATGGATCCGCAGTGATCACCGGAGTCCTACTGGCTTTCAATCTGCCGGCATCGGCTCCATGGTGGATGGCCATTATCGGAGCTGTGTTTGCCATAGCAATAGTTAAAGAACTATTTGGCGGCCTGGGAAATAACATTTTGAATCCGGCCCTGGCAGCCAGAGCTTTCCTGCTGGCTTCCTGGCCGGTGGAAATGACCGCCAGCTGGGTGGCCCCAAAAGGCGGGACAGTCTCCGGAATAAGCGCCATTACCAGCGCGACTCCCCTCAACCTGATGAAGCAATCAGCTAAAATCATTGCCAATCCAGGAAATTTCGATCCGGCCCAGGTGCAGGGTGCCCAGGAAGCGATTGCCAAATTATCCAGCAGTTACTCCAATTTATTTATTGGGAATATTGGTGGCTGTCTTGGCGAAACTTCGGTGATTGCTTTACTCATTGGAGCCCTGATCTTGTTTTACCGGCACGCAATAACCTGGCATACCCCATTCAGTTATATCGGAACAGTTGCGATATTTGCCTGGATCTTTGGCGGATCAGAAGGTCTGTTCACCGGAAACTGGATATTTCATATTCTTTCGGGAGGATTAGTGCTGGGAGCTTTTTACATGGCGACCGATATGATTTCTTCACCCATCAATTATCGGGGCCAGATCATCTTTGGAATCGGCTGCGGAATTCTGACCACCGTCATCCGGTTGTGGGGGGGATATCCGGAAGGCGTGAGCTATGCCATTCTACTGATGAATTTAACCGTTCCGCTGCTTGACCGCTTCACGGTACCAAAAGTCTTTGGTGAGGTAAAGAAGAAATGAAGAATATTCTGCGACTCAGCATTGTTATGACCATCGTCAGCCTGCTCTCGGCTTTTCTGCTGGCAGAGCTATATAGCATCACTAAACCCAAAATAGAAATCCAGAAAATGGCCAAGACCATGGAAGCCCTAAAAATGGTGCAACCGGACGCCAGGGTATTGGTGCCAGTGACACAAAAAATACCGGTTAAAGATGGTGCAGGTAATATCCTGTTTGATAGAGAAGTGATCATTTATTACCAGGCCTTTGCCAATGAGGATAGCAGTCAACTGCTTGGATTTGCCTTTAAGAGTGAAGGCAATGGTTACAGCAGCGTGATTGAGACCATGGTGGGAATCGATACCTCCGGTCAGATAGGCCGCATCAAGATCCTTTCCCAGAAAGAAACTCCCGGACTGGGAACTCTTTCTGAAGATAGCGAACCATTTACCGGCAAAAAATGGAGCACCAAGCAGTTCGAAGGAAAAACCTCTAAGCAACTGAAAGTGGACAAGGACGGGGGACAGATCGTGAGCATCACCGGGGCCACCATTACTTCACGGGCTATTACCAACTCCATAAAATCCAAATTAGAGACTCTCCTTCCCCGAATGGGGATTTCCCAGGATAAAAATGAGGAGGGAAATTAATCATGTCACTTTTCGCTGAGGTTATTAAAGGCATTTATAAAGAAAATCCGGTCTTCCGGCTGGTCCTCGGTTTATGTCCCACCCTGGCTCTCAGTACCTCCATGTCAAATGCTATTGGAATGGGCATGGCTGCGACATTTGTACTGGTTTGCTCTAATGCGATCATTTCGCTGCTTGTTTTATTATTCTCCAAAATCCTGTCGGAAGAAGGACAGAAGAGTATCGATAAGATCCGGATACCGGTCTATATTGTGATCATTGCTTGTTTCGTAATCATTGTGGAAATGGTCATGTCAGCATATTTCCCGGCGCTTTCCGAATCGTTAGGAATATTCATCCCGCTGATCGTGGTAAATTGCATCATTCTCGGCCGGGCAGAAGGCTTCGCCAATAAAAATTCTGTTTTGCCGTCCATTGCCGATGGAATTGGGATGGGTTTAGGATTCACCGCTGCTTTATGTTCACTGGCCATTGTCCGGGAATTATTAGGCAGCGGCAAGATGCTGGGACACGCGGTGCTGGGTGCAGGTTATAAACCGATGCTGATCATGATCCTCCCTCCGGGAGCTTTCTTTCTCATTGGAATTTATTTGGGTATTTTAAACTGGCTGGATTTACGAAAGAAATAATTTTAAGGATATAAAATGGAATACGGAATCTTTCAGATCATCATTTTATCCATCTTCATCAACAATTTTGTAGTCAGCCGATTTTTAGGATTGTGTCCCTACATGGGAGTCAGTAAACAATTGGACTCGGCTATCGGAATGGGAATGGGGGTCACTTTCGTCATGGTCATGGCTTCCATGTCAACCTGGCTGCTGTATACCTTTTTTCTGTCACCTACTTATCATAATATATTTTACAGCATCTTTAACACTCCCATTGACAAGATTCCGGATCTGACTTTTTTGAGAACCATTGTGTTCATCCTGGTAATTGCCGCGCTGGTTCAGTTCATTGAAATGTACATTCAGAAAGTAAGCCCCACTCTCTACCGGGCCCTGGGAATTTACCTGCCGCTGATCACCACTAACTGTACCATCCTGGGAGTGGCGGTACTTAATATCGACATGTTTTTTACCGATGGTCTTCCGCGCGAGAACAGTTTTATCAACACCCTGGTACAGGCTTTTGCCGCCGGAATTGGATTCTCCCTGATGTTGATCTTAATGGCCGGAATCCGCGAAAAACTGGAATTGTCCGATATTCCCAAACCATTGCGCGGTTTGCCAATTGCTTTTATCATGGCCGGTTTAATGTCCATCGCCTTTCTGGGTTTTGCCGGGATGAATGTTCAATAGAAATCCAGGAATTAACAACTTATTAATTCCATTGAAGTTGTAAATGAAAATTCCTTTTATTTCTTTCGGAAATCCCCTTATATTCGGGGGATTTTTTATTCCTGTGATCATGAGGAAAACAACTTGAAAATCAATGATAAAGAAATGCCATTCCTGGAACATCTGGAGGAATTCCGCAACCGCATTATCAAAGCACTCATTGCCCTGGTTGTCGGAATGGTGGCCTGTTTATTTTTCTCCAAACCGCTGTTGAATATCCTGCTCTGGCCGACGACCAAAGTAAATGTACCATTGGACATCCAGGTTCTGAAAGTGCAGGGTATGTTCATGGTAACCCTTGAGATTGCGTTTTTTGGCGGGATAATTATCGGTTTGCCTGTTATTCTATATCAGCTGTGGATGTTCATTGCTCCCGGACTTTACCGGAATGAAAAGAAATATGTACCCCGGATTCTTTTTTCGGCCACCGCCTTGTTCCTGCTGGGAGTAGCCTTTGCTTACTACATCATCATCCCATTTGCTCTGGAGTTTTTTATTGGATTGGCGCCGGAGGGGATTGAAACCAATATTGCCATCGATTTTTACATCGGTTTTGTGGTGCGTATCCTGGCGGTATTCGGTCTCATTTTCCAGCTACCGATCATGAGTTACTTCCTTAGCAAGCTGGGGGTTTTAAAACCGCAGTTAATGAAAAAATACCGCCGCCATGCTATCGTAGTAATTTTTATCGTGGCCGCCATACTGACTCCGCCCGATCCCTTTACCCAGACTCTTCTGGCCATCCCGCTGATGATCCTGTATGAGGTTTCCATTATTATCTCTCAATGGGTGGATAAATCAAAAAAGAAAACATCCGAAGAAGCGATAGAAAAACAAGCAGGTTGAGAAAGTCTAACAGACGCGAGACCATGTGAAAAATAACATCGCCAAAGCCGCAAAATCCATCTTCAAACCTTTCCAGAAAGATCTGGATACTTTCAATGAATTCTTTAAGAAGTCAATGACTTCCAATTTACGGATCGTGGATGAGGTGGCTAAATACCTGGTGAGGCATAAAGGGAAGCAGTTGCGCCCGATGCTGGTGATCACCGCGGCCCGTACCATTCAGGAGCCGAACAGCGGCAGTTATCTGGCAGCAGTGGTGGTAGAATTGCTGCATACCGCCACCCTGGTTCATGATGATGTGGTGGATGAAGCTGAATTGAGGCGGGGTTTCCCCACCATCAATAAGATCTGGAAAAACAAGATCTCCATCCTGATGGGGGATTACCTGCTGGCAAAATCC
>MESS01000037.1:0-251 GCA_001771055.1 Caldithrix sp. RBG_13_44_9 | reverse complement strand
GAACTGATGAACATTATTGCCAATGTAGCCAAGAGCATGAGCAAGGGGGAGCTGCTGCAGATCCAGAAATCCCGTAAACTGAATATCACCGAACAGGATTATTTTCAGCTGATCAGAGACAAAACCGCTTCCCTGATCTCGGCTTGCTGTGAGATCGGTGCCATGACCGCCCAGGCAAATCCGGTGCAACGGGAAGCGTTGAAGAATTTTGGATTAAATCTGGGAATTGCCTTTCAGATCAAAGATGATCT
>MESS01000036.1:48915-50433 GCA_001771055.1 Caldithrix sp. RBG_13_44_9 | reverse complement strand
TGCTGTGATGCCACATCAGAAGTACTTGATGAGATTGTCTTAAGATTCATCATTGCCTGGCCAGGAACGTGACAGTGAATCGTCGAACATTTGGATTCAATCAGAGGTGCGATATGATTTCGGAAATCCACCATTCGCCTTTGTTCGGCTGGTACCATCAAATCGGAAGCGGGTCTGGTAACAGCTTTAACCAGAATATTCGGGGGAGATAGCTCGGGGTCTTCATGGCAGCCGATACATCCCCGGCTTTCATTTCCCATCACCCAGGTCCAGACGTGTTGTGAGCGAATGGCCAGATAATTTTCATCCAGTAATTGAAAATTCAGCGGAGTTTTAGCCGGGACTTTTATATGAAACGAACCATCCTGTTCTACCGGCGCCACTCCCAGAATACGCTTAGGATCGGAAGGCAGTAAAGAATAAATATTCACTGGTCTTTCCGGATTCTGCGGTGCGGTAAGATCCGGTGGATTCACTCCCTGTTTCCCGGGGATCCCTTCCAGAACCCGGATATATTTGATCGCCCCCTCTGTAGGATTTTCGAGGTCTGGCAAGTTAGTCAGGTAACTATTTAGGCAATAAAATACTCCATGTTTAGTACCGGGAATCAGCCAATTAGAGTGACCTCTTGCTGCCGGGTGTTTGGAAAGTATTTGAGTATCTATCGAATGCCAACCCTGCTCATTGAAAACCTGCTTGCCAAGTTTTCCGGATTGTCCATCAATCCGGAAAATACCAAAATTAGAGTGGGGAGAATTCGGTCGATAGGAAATCAGCAGCTCACCTTTCGGAAGCGGACAGGGACTGTGAAATATTCCTTTATCAGAGTGAGTTAGTTTTTGATAAGAATGCAAAGGACGACGCTGGGAAATGAAAGCAATATCCCCACCGCCCAGCCAGGCCATACTGTCTGATTCCACAAAGTATACTCGATCATCAAAATCGGAAATGGTGATCATGTCCTTGTAAATCGGTTTTTCATGATTACCGTAATAAGGCATAAAATCTGTCCCATCATTGTTAACAGCCAGCAGGGCAAAATGGTCTTCGGGCAAAGATGCAATATCAGTTTTTTGCCAACTGATAAAAATGATCTGGCCATTCGGCAGGACATCAGGCGAGTAATCGCTATGGAGATTAAAAGTCAGGCGGTAGAAGGATTTTCCTGCGGGATCGGTACCATATAAAGAAAAAACCTGTTCTGGTTCCCGGAAATTGACCCAGCCATGTTCCGTACCGGCATAAATGATCTGGGGGGTAGGTTGCGGATCATCCAAATAAAAACGATTCCCGGCGAAAAGTGGAGTAATGCAATTTCCTTGACGATGGGTCATTTGCAGTTTTTCTGAACCATCGGTATTCATTTGCCAGATTTGCCAATAATCTCCCGATTCCTTTTTACCGGAAAAAATAATTGTTCTTCCATCAAAGGAAACATCAGGATCACAGGCGGCATAGAATTCGGGCGTTAAGTTTACAGGGACAGATGCGGATGACAAAAGTTTTACGATCCGGGCA
>MESS01000036.1:46036-48869 GCA_001771055.1 Caldithrix sp. RBG_13_44_9 | reverse complement strand
GAGCAACTGATTGATCCTGCGACGGAATTTGCACGAAGATCAAATCAGGAAAATTCCGGGAATGTAAACTTGAGGCCAGACCAAAAAAAAACCACAGCAGTGCATAGACGAATATTTTCTCGTCCGCTGGGGGAATGGCACAATTCCAGAATTTTTTTCCGGACGGAAATTGCTTTGCAGCAGAATTCAATGAAGAACCTCTGTTGTCATCAGTTTTCTGAAGTAGATATTTTTCTTCCCATCACCTGTGCCAGTGCTTTTAAGTCAGTCATCAGCGTTTGAAATTTTTCGGGAAGAAGTGATTGTCCGCCATCACATAAAGCTTTGGCAGGATCATGATGCACCTCAATGATTAACCCATCCGCTCCGGCGGCCACCGCCGCCTTGGACAACCAGGGAACCATCCACCAATGGCCGCTGCCGTGGCTGGGATCAACAATTACCGGAAGGTGGCATAATCTTTTCAGAAGCGGAATGGCGCTGATATCCAGGGTAAAACGGGTGAAGGTCTCAAAGGTCCTGATTCCCCTCTCACACAACACCACCTGATTATTCCCCAGTTTGACAATATACTCGGCGGCGAACAGCAATTCATCGATGGTAGCTGACATTCCACGTTTGAGAAGGACCGGTTTGCGGATCTGGCCAACCTCGTTTAAAAGGGGAGTATTATGCATGTTCCGGGAGCCGATCTGAATCATATCGGCATGCTGACAGACCAGTTCCAATTTTCGTGGATCCATCACTTCGGTAACTACCGGGAGACCAATCTCATTTCGTATCCAGGAAAGCAGCTTCAGACCGTCATCCTGCAAGCCCTGAAAACTGTAAGGCGAGGTTCTGGGTTTATATACCCCACCCCGCAAGATCCGGGCACCGCTATTCTTTACGGAATTGCCGATAGCCCATAATTGCTCTTTGTTCTCGATGGAGCACGGTCCAGCAATGACTACAATATCCACACCGCCAAACTTTACTCCGGCAACCTGTACTATGGTCTGCTCATTTTCAGTTTTCCGGTTAACAAGTTTTAATGGCGGATATCCATTCAGCAGATTTTCCTGGTGGTCAGTTGGATCTTGTTTAAGCATTGTTGTATTTCCTGATGGTGAAATACCTTTTAAAAAAAGATTTTTAATCCATACCTAACCGCAGTTAACACTTTCCTCAGATCCGGTTAAAGTATTTTTTGCTTATGCTCAAATTTTGTTTGAATCCTTACCATCTACTATTCTTGGTCTGCTTCTGAAGTTTGAATGGGTGATCGGCCTTTTGGCTGATGAATGTGACATCGAAAAGATACCAGGTGAAAATAACGGAACATTTTACTGACTTTATCAGGTCCGGAAAAAATCAGGTTAATGGTTTTGATAATTTCTTAAATTTAAAATAAAATTTAAAAGGTACCTCCGATCATTCCTATTTGACTGCATATGATAACTGGAAATTTTTGATCATCCAAACAAAATTCGACACCTTTCAAACCACCACCGTCTCTATTCCCAATTCAGATAAACGCCGTACAATATCTGGAGATATTTTGTCATCGGTGATAACCTGATCGATCTGGTCGAGACTATCAATCACTCCCACACTCCGTTGTCCAAATTTAGAAGAATCGGCTAGAACAATCACCCGAGATGCTGCCCTGATCATCATTTTATTCACTCGGGCTTCTAAAATGTTAGGAGTGGTGAGACCATAATCAAAGTCAACACCATCGACACCCAGGAACAGTATATCGGCCACTATGGTTTTCAGGGATTCTTCTGCCAAAGGTCCTACCAGCGAAAAAGATTTTTCCCGCAGAATGCCGCCGGTCAAGACAACCGTCAGTTCACTGGCAGCCAGTTCAGAGGCGATATTTATGGCATTGGTAATGATAGTGAGATCTTTCTTAAATTTTAATAAGCGGGCCAACTGGGTAGTGGTTGAACCTGAATCCAGGATCAGAGTATCTCCCGGTGAAACCATGCTTTCGGCCATAAAAGCGATCCGTTTCTTCTCGGTGAGATGCAGATGTTCTTTCTCGGTAAGTGCCAGATCACGCACTGCCGAGTGGTTGAAGATGGCACCACCGTGCACCCGGGTGAGAATTCCCCGTTTTTCTAAAATCTGCAAATCCTTGCGGACAGTTACCGACGAGATAGCGAATTCCCGTGAAACCTCATTTACCAGAATTCTTTTTTTAGTTTCCAGGATATCCTTAATTTTTTGACGCCGTTCTTCGGTGAGCATAACAGGTCCTTCTCATCTATGACAAGGGGATCGTAATTAGTATAATGTTTACTGATTATTTCAATTTATGGACAAACTACTTTCGTTTAATTATTTATTATTTCGTTATATTTCGAATATAAGAAGATCCAGATAAATTTTTCAATAAATTTATAATTTTCCCAAAAATTTAAAAACCTTTTTTATTGAAGTTTTATTCAGGGTGTGTTTTACAATTCTGAGTATTTTGCAGAACGTCTAAATACTTAAAAATCAAAGGTTCTTGCTTTAATCCAGTATTTACTATTGGATAATCTCATTTATTGAGGTTATAAAGCTGTTTTATTTCTTCCATACTTATTGCCCGGTTGTAGATGCGGATATCATCTAACCGCCCCGCAAAGAATTGATCTCCTGATGGGTAATTCCCAAACATGAGCAGGGTTGGCATCCCTTGTTGGGTTTCCTTTTTCAAATGAGCTGTCAGCTGACCATCAATGTAAAATTGGTGTACCATACCATCGAAAGCATAGACACAATGGTGCCATATATTAACCCCGGGAGGCAGGGACTCCAGTAATGTTCCACCGCCCCAGTTCCAGGTATCCAGACCGAG
>MESS01000036.1:45700-46020 GCA_001771055.1 Caldithrix sp. RBG_13_44_9 | reverse complement strand
CCGCGAAAACCAAACTGTATACCAATTCCCATTGCGGTATCAACCAATGCAATCATATTCCCTGCTCCCCATTCATCTGAAAATACCGGCAGTGAATCAATCAAATACCACCAGGAGAAGGACTGCGCTTCATGTAAAGCCGGCATCTGAAGAACTTTTACCAGAATGGAGGCTTTTACCCCATCGAAACTGTAGGCACCATTTTTATCCCCATGTCGATCTTCTGTTAATACTGCTCCATCTATAGTTCCCTTTTGGCCATATCCACTTTCATCATTGGGGCCGGCGTTGAATGGATAATATGCCACTAATCCCTTATC
>MESS01000036.1:40559-45671 GCA_001771055.1 Caldithrix sp. RBG_13_44_9 | reverse complement strand
CCAACGAAATTAAAAAATTGACAATAAAAATAGATTTTTTCTGCATAAATTTTCGATAACTCCTCGATAAATTAAACCAACTGAAGTGATAAATCATGATTATGGTTAAAAATATTTAATCAAACCTTTCATTTCAACATTTCGCTTCTTAATAAAATTTGTTGCTTCTTGTGGGGTAGGAAAAGCAGTAGTTCCTCCAGCCCTGGTGGTTGATATTGCTGCACAGGCATTTCCCCATATGACACACTCCTCAATCCTGGCTTTATTCAAATACTGATAAATAAAGCCGGCATTAAAACTATCCCCCGCCCCGGTGGTATCAACAACTTCAATCTTAAAAGCCTCAGCACTCAATCTTTGATCCTTGTTTTGAACAATAACGCCTTCTTTACTCCTTTTTATAGCAACGGTATTTACCCTTTCAGCTAATATATCTAAGGCAGATAAGGTGTTATCACCTCCGGTAATTTTTAATGCTTCTCTTTCATTGGGAAGAAAAATATCGACATAATCCAATACCTGGTATATTGAATTGGACCAGGTATTGGTGGGATCACTATCAGGATCAAGAGAGGTGGACAAACCATTTTCCCTGGCTTTTCTGAACAATTCCGGGCATCCCTCTTTCATAGATGGTTGCAAAAAATAGCTGGACATATGTAAATGACTGGCTGAATTGACATATTCAAAATCCACATCCGCTATACTCATCATTTCTCTTACCCCGGCATAACTGGCCATGGCATAATTGTCTGGAAACGATAAAGAAACGCAAATACCTGTTTTCCCATTTTTATCTTTAATAATATGCGAAGTATCAACGTGTTGTTTTTTTAAACTTTCTAAAATAAAGTCACCAAACTCATCATCACCTATTTTGCCCACAAAGCCAACCTTTTTACCTAATCTGGCGATATTACTGGCAAAAATGGCAGAAGCACTTCCCAGGGTAAATTGTACATCTTTCGATAATTTACATTGCCCCATCTCAGGAAGTGATGGAAGGCCTAACAGAATTAGATCAACATTCAGTTCACCGACGACGATAATATCAAGTTTTTTCTTCATATTTTCTCAGGAGTTCTTCGTTTTGCTATTCTATATCTTGTCCCATTGCAAGGGCACGGTAGTAGGCGTATAACTGACTGATAAGCATGGTCAATATGAGTCGACTATAATCAGATAAACCAGATTGTAGATTAATCACATAATCTGCAGTATTGGTTAACTCTGGAGAGGTCTCATCGCAAATCACTGCTACTTTTGCTTCCAGGTTCCTGATTTTTTTTAAAAGGTCAATCTGCTGTTCTTTAGCAGAGTCAGATAAAAAGTAAGTAATGAATGTACGATCATTTACGGCATATTTAGGACCATGCATCAACTCCATACCAAAATATGCTTCCGCCGGTGTGCAAGCCATCTCTTTAATCTTCAGCATGGATTCTGCGGCTATTCCATACAGCGGACCATGCCCAAGGTAGACATACAGAGTGAATTCTTTCCGTTTGGCAAGTTTCTGTAGATATGATTGATACTGTCTGATAAGTCTTTCACCCTGATCTGGTAATTTTGATAATTCTTCTATATATGCTTTATTTCCTGCCCTATATGCAATGATTAATTGACATGCCAGCAACATGCTGGTAAATGATTTGGTCATATATTTGGTTTCTTCAGCCGCTGCCGGACAGAAAAAGACTTTTTCACAGATGTTGGCCATTTCACTTTCAGCGGTGCAGGTGATCAAGAGTCTGCCTTCAGAGAATTCCTTTTGAAAATATTTTATGGCCTCTACTGTTTCCGGAGTTTTCCCAGACCTGGAAATTGGAATTAAAAGATATTTTTGTCCGCGGGCAAATATTGTTCCCGGGAACAGATTTATTTCAGATGCAGGTACACCCTGCGCTCTAAGATGATTAAGCTGAGTGTAGAGGGCAGCAGCAATCAATGATAAATAATAAGAAGAACCACAACCGGTAAATATTAACTCGGAATCCTGATATTTCATCAAATATTCCATGATATCCGATTTTTTTTTGCCGTATGAGTCAATGGTTTTTTGCCAGGCTTGTGGTTGAAATAGAATTTCCTGGAGCGTCTTTTTCATCTTTAACGACCATCTTTATTTTTTTAACACGAAATTCTTTCTTTGAAACTATTATTCGGATCCCTTTTGATGATTTAATTCCACCCTGAACAAAAATTATCAATTACCTATGCCAGTGACTCTAGATCACCCGGGTAAATTCAATAACTTCTTTCATTTTACCTCATTCACTAAAGCTGATTCTCCAATGAGCGGTCACTTGCTGACTCACAAAGCTGATCTTCAGTAATCTATCAGGTTCTAAGCTGTATCTGGAATTCGCACCATTGATGTTCACTTCCTGAACTTTGATTCCCTCCGGAATAAAAAAATACAGAGAATACTCTGAGGACGGTACGGTTTCAGATGTTCCCTGTAAGATTTTTTCAGAATCATCCCACTCCTGAGCTACGACGCTGAAGGCACCGGTAAGATGACGATTGGTCGCTAACAATTGCGGTCTATCCAGCTTCCGGTGTACTGAGAACACTCTCGTACCATGTGGTGGGATCTCCACGTCAATTTTCTCCTCAAACTGACCGATTAACTGCTCTTGCCAGCAATCAAAAACGAGGTAAGAATATTGGGGATCGAGAGCCAGGTCTTTTTCAAACCACACTGGACGAGAGACAGGTTTATTTTCCCAGTTAGTGACGGCAATGACATCATAAATTCCAGAAGGCATGTTTACCTTTAAATCAAAGATCTCCGGATAGTGTTTTGGATCTCGACCCCGACCAAAAAGGTCCATTGGAAAAATTGGCAGGATAGGAATGGATTTCTTAATCAGCTCTACCCTTTCTGGTTCCAGTTCAGTAAGGTCATCCCCGCTTAACCATTGCAATCCTGTCAAACTGAGAAGACTGGCGGCAGTTCTGGCCTCTTCCAGTGTCAAAAACTCATAATTACCCTCAGCCGAATCAGCCCGGGTGGGCTTCCCCCTTAAAACGATGCAGTCCGGATCACTGTACCAGATGATATGATTTTGGTAAGTATTATTGCTGATAACTTCGAAAAAATTATTCATTTGTTTCCAACCCGGACCGGGGTCCCTACCACAGCCGGCAACATCAATGAATCCCATACGACCGCCGGAATTGTCCGGATGATTGGTATGCCACACTTGTGGACCCATGATCTCCCGGAATATTTGCATGGTTTTTAGCGAAACATCAAAAGGTGTTTGGCTTCGATCATAAAATCGATCCCGATACTTCTCCCACATGCGAACAGTATTTCCCATATCGAATTTGTAGTACTCCCAACCCTGAGCCTTCAGATTTTTGAATAATGGGATCCAATAATCCTGGATGGTATTCTCCCGGGAGAAATCGAGTTCGCCACCACCCTGATAATCCATGACTACCTGTCCTTTTTCATCACGGAGAAACCACTCTGGTTTTCCATGTTCTATACAATAAGAATAGGGAACTGTCCATAAACCGGGAGTAAAGCCGCTAGATTTTATGTAATTTGCTAACCAGATAGGACCATGGGGAAAAGTAACCGGATCCCAGTCTTTATCCCAGTGACGATGATTTTCGTGGTCATATCCATCATCCAATTGGATATGGGTCATACCGTAGTCTTGCAAATTTTTAGAAATCCAGTCAGTTGCATTTACAATATCTTTTTCGGTGACCTGTCGGAAGAAAGCCAGCCAATGATTCCAACCAGTAGGAGCAGTCTGGTGGTAAGTATCATCATATGAGACATAACGGGGCAATCCAAGAACCTTGAGGTAATAATCCCTTATCAGACTCAATCTGGCAGCGCCATCAGTCAAAGGTATTGAGACTTCCATCTGGGTAGAATTCTGTAAGTCACGTTTTAAATGACTGTTCACTGGAAATTGTATTACTATATCAGAAGGTTTATCGAAAAGTGTATGAAGCTTTTGTGCTTCCACCAATCCTAATGACAAATACATGACATGACTGGCTTCTGATGGAATATACATTTTCTCATAATAATTTGCCCCGGTAAAATCAGTATCTTCATCAGCTAAAAAGCGCTGCATTTTATCCGGTTTTGCAATACGGACTGGAAATCTGGACGGTGGCGCTAATGCAATGCCGGTAAGAACAATATTGACCTGAGAACCGCGTACTTCAATAGTATCATGAGTCACAACTAATTCCAATTTAGCCGCCTCAGGCACTGCGGTGCGGATAATAATTTTATCATCCGCCTTTTCTGACCTCCATTCCTTAAGTCTTACCAGGCCATTGACAGTTTTCGAATTAAGACTGAGGTCTTTTAAAATGATACCAAGATCGTCATTCTGCACAGTAATGATTTCCATCAGTGGATCAACCGTAATAATCCATTTTTCTTTGGAAAATTTTACTGTTCCGGCAATACTGTCACAGATCAAAAAGAAAAACAAAATGAGGAAATACCAGATTACTTTCATGTCAAAATTCCTCCCTCACTGGATAATAATAAATAATTATTATAATCACTGGTTATTTCACTTTCCTATTTTAAATCTGCCTCAAACTCAATTCTTTGTCCGGCAACGAGTCGGTCACATTCAATGGTCATTTGCGGATTACTTCCCCCGGAAGAAACTGTAAACTGGCGGATTTCGCCGGCGGGCAGGTACTTAAGTGATTGGGATGATCTTACTCCATTTATGGTAAAAAAGGCATCATAATAAATTGGTGCCACCCCGGCATTCAAAACCGTTATTTGTGAAGTAGTGGCGTTGGCTTCAAATTTTAAGATTTTGAATCTGTATCCGCAAGCCATACTATGTTCACGGATTTTATCCATCGAGATCCAGCGAAGCCACTGTTCACAAATCATGAAAGTAATCCCGAAATTCCGGGCTTGTGTTGCCCAATTAGCTTCCACAAAATCGGAACGCTCCTTATTCCGAAATAGAATTTCTCCGCCGGCTGGCGCATGTAATATCCGGTCAAGTCCGAAGAACTTCCAGCCATCCAGGTTATAACCAGGTGCCCAGGCAAGATGAAAACTATCATCGAAAATACCGAATTTCAAACTTAGCAGCTCGGGCT
>MESS01000036.1:40244-40512 GCA_001771055.1 Caldithrix sp. RBG_13_44_9 | reverse complement strand
ATCCAGGGTGTCTCTTTAAACACAACAGAAAGGTGTTTAAAAAATTGCGCCTGAAATTCTTTACTGGGAAAATTTACACCTAATATCTCCCCTGGATCATAAATATGATACTCAGACCATAGACCAAAGCCTGTTTCCAGGAAGGCCAGGCGGGAGTCATGATCATATTTCTCTGCAAATTTCTGATAGAATTCCATAAAAAATCGTTGATACTCAGGATGTGACCAATCCGGAAATCCAGTATCACGGTCTTCACTTTTTGTAACAA
>MESS01000036.1:37513-40149 GCA_001771055.1 Caldithrix sp. RBG_13_44_9 | reverse complement strand
CGGCCGGCAGAAGATTGTAGCTTACGTTCCACTGCCGTCCAATCATACTCTCCCTTTTGTTTGACAATGTCATTGTACTGCATGTAGGAATATTCCAGCTGAATCGCATCGGTATTCTTATTATTCGACTCCTCCCACATCACAATTCCGGTCATGGGCTGTACCCGGGTTATACTGCTTTTTAAGGGGATTACCTGAAAATCGTTATTTGATTCCTCAACAATTTGTGCTGATCCCGGAATGATGAGGGTAATGACAGATAATATAAATGCCATAATAAAAAACAATAGAAAATTATTTTTACTCATTTGAAGCCTCCTTATCAAAATTGACACACTATCTGATTTTCCTTGGTTTTTAATTCAGCGCGAATCTGATATTCGGATACCTGTTCATCGGAAATGATGCGATTTATGTCTGTCACTTGCTGGTCGTTAATCAGCACTTTTGTCAGCGGAATTGGGGAAACAATCACTATCTCAAGCGAATGGCCGTTCCACGCACTCACTTGAATCTTCAATTGTCGATTTCCTGGATCATATTTTACCTGTTCCAGATTTCCATTGATTTCAGCCAGATAAGGCTGATTCGGAAATCCTCTAATCAGCGATATTTTTTCAACCGGTTGGGAAATCACTGCCGAATTCACCGCCTGGCCATCCCAAAAAATCTCTTTAAAGTAATTACCTCTGCCCTTCCATTCCATCTGGCAGAATTTTCCCGTAATGAAGAGCGGATATTTCAAATCATCAAATGCTGCCGGGATTCTGGAATGTAAAGCCACATTATAGCTATTTTCTCTAATCCCCATAAGCTGATATAAATAATGAAGATATAATCCCCCAGCCCACAGGAAGGTGGGTTTGTCTATCTGGCCATAGTGTTCAGAATTAAAATCCGAATTCCGGTACTCATAAAAGGAAGGTTGACCTGAAGGGCTATTGAGGATGCCTTCTAAAGTCAAATATTTCTTCAATACTTCCAACGACTGCTCTGGCTGACCGTTGTTTAATAAAGCCAGTCCAAACCAGATATTTCCCTGCGGCCATACTCCTCCATTGATATAGATATAAGGTGCTCCCATTTCCATTCCCTGAAAATGATATAAACCGCCTAATTCATGAAAATCAGCCGGCATGGCAATGCGGATGCCCAATTGCTGGTCCAGAAGTTCTTTTTCAGCAGTTTTGATTAATTGGCGGGATTTTTCCTCAGGCAGGGTCTGAAATATCGCTGCCAACAGGGAACCGGCATAATAATGATGATCAATACTCCCGGGTTCCAGCATGTTCAGTAAATATTGGGATCCTTCATCCCATAGAATTTTTTCCAATTGAACACCCATGCGCTGAGCTGTTTGCAGATAAGGCGATGGATCAGCCATCGGCGTTAGTTGAGCCTTTAAAACTGCAAAATCCTGCAAAGCCTTGATCATTAAGATGGTAACATAAGCCCTGGCTCCATAAAGGTTTCCGATATCCCACCAATCCGGCCTGCTGGCATACATCAAATCATCCGGCCGTTTATTCTGCATGGTCATTTGTACACTTTTCTCAATGACCGGCAGGATCAGACGAATGGTGGAGGAATCTTGAGTATGCCGGAAATAGGTATTGGCCAGAATAATGAACCAGAAATGATTCCAGTTATCAGTTCCACAGAATTCCGTTTTAAAACCATCATCTTTCCAGTAATAGGCATGCGGGAGTATTGAATCAGGACCGGTAAGTGAAAGCAGATATAATAAATCATCCTTGACCCGAGCCGGATCAAAATAAACTGCACCCAAATCTGTGAGCAGGGCATCATGAGTAAAGAAGAAATTGTATTCGGCCGGGCAGGGCATTGGGACAATCTTACCATTCAGGTAATGTCGATTGGCCGCCATAACCGCTTTTGCCCAGCTGGCGGTGTGGTCAATGGCTGCATCGCCGGTTATAATCCTGTTATACCTGATGGAGTAATTAATGATATCATCTTCAAAAATATCAACCGTTTTTTCCCATTCAGATTTACTTTTCTCGATAAGTGCTGGAATCTCTTCCGCTTTACAAGAACCAATCAATTGAATCAGATGTATTTTTTCTTTTGGCTTAAGACTCTTCCGGTAAGAGAATTTTGCCGCTGGTTTGTTCGCAGGATCAAGTAGCAACGTTGAGGAGCTGACTGGTATATCGCCAACATTGGCCACAAACACTGCGGCAGTATCAACCTCGGGATTATTAAAATAAGCCACGTATTGCGATTCTGCAGGATCATATTCTCCCCTGCTTTGCTCGAACCAGCTATATGTATGACAACTGCGGAGAACCAACCGCAGAGAAGTTAGTAGCTGGAAATCCTGAGCTTCGTTCGAAAAATTTTCCAGAGTTACCTTCCAGACGATAACAGGCAGATCCTCACAAAATTCATAAGAGATCTTTACCGTGTACAATGAATCGGAATTTTCGAAAGTAACAGAATAAGGTGTATAGCTGTATGGTATTGATTTTTTTTCCAGGGAATCCACCCAACTTCCAACCTTAACCACCAATGAGAGCGGTAGAGATTCATCTCGTTTCCAGTAATCAGTGCTCAGATCGATACTGTTCGCTACCGGATAATAAAAACTGATTCGTGACGGTAGAGGACGGCTG
>MESS01000036.1:36469-37493 GCA_001771055.1 Caldithrix sp. RBG_13_44_9 | reverse complement strand
ATAATTCCCACCCACTTCAATTTGACCATATTTTCCGGAAAATTTCACAGCCAGATCGTTGTCGAAACCGGAATCATTACAGCTAATCAGAGCAAACAGACTGCTTAATCCGAAAAACATCAGGTACCAATAGCGTGACATTTATTATTACCTCATCAAAACCATTTTCTTTGTTTCCACAAATCCCTCTGCCTCTCCCGTAAGGGATCCTACGGACAGTCGATACAGATACACTCCACTAGCCAGACCCGAGGCATCAAACTTTATTGAATGGAAACCTGCAGTTTGCCTTTCGTCAACCAGGATGGCAACTTTTTGTCCGGTTATAGTATACACTATTAATTTTACCTGACTACTAACTGGCAGCTGCCAACTGATTTCAGTGGTCGGATTGAATGGATTGGGAAAATTTTGCTGCAGGGAATAACTCAGCGGAATAGCATTTTGTTGATCGTCCTCTATTGAGGAAGAAATATTATACAGATCCTGAATTTCCGGCACCGATAATCCGTAATTGTAGATGCGGATATCATCCAGTATTCCCTTAAAGTTATAGTTATAATCATTCGGCAGGCGCTGACCGATCATCAGGTCATAAGTCGTGGTCTGGATCAGTCCACTGAAGTTGGAAAAGCTGTTTAACTCACCATTGACATATAGTTCAAAATCTGATCCGTTATAGTATACCGTGATATTATACCAGGTATTGGTCACTAAAAACAGATCCGAATCCAAATCCTTGATGCTGGTATTGGTCTTGACGGTCCACCGGAGTTGAGTGCTGGGAATTAAAGATACTTTCCAGCGATTCTCCCAGCTGCCATGCGAGATCGGAAAGGCCTCCCGGTTAAAAAGTTCAGCAATGTTCATCCAGAAATTAACGCTGATGGCCGAACGGACATTCAAACTATCATGATTAGGGATCCGGATATTATCATTTACCCCATCAAAATAATAAGCACAGTTTGAATTACCGAAGCGATCACCGGTTAATACTGCACCGGAAACAACTCCGTGGTGATTA
>MESS01000036.1:36023-36320 GCA_001771055.1 Caldithrix sp. RBG_13_44_9 | reverse complement strand
ATTGATTGACTCTACTACTTCCATTACGATTGAAGCAGTGTCTTCAGCCCCTGCGCCATCAGCTACTATGCAAGTAATTTCATATAGTCCGGCCACAGCTGGAGCAGTCCAATTGATCGCAGTTCCCTGACCACTGATTGATCCTGCGGCTGCACTCCAGTTATAGGTCAAGGTCTGATTCTCACGATCGGTGGCAGTGCAAAAAATGTCGGTGAAGTGATTGATGATCACTGGATCTGTTTCTGCTTTCAGTGCCTTGATTCTCGGCGGGTAATTGACCACACTCTGTCCTGAACT
>MESS01000036.1:31438-35983 GCA_001771055.1 Caldithrix sp. RBG_13_44_9 | reverse complement strand
TCATAACTCACCACTCCGCTTGCCGGAGTCACCACTGTGACAATGGCAGCATTGGCAGGAATCGATAAAGCAATATTTGCTGAAACACTCGTAAGCAGAAAAGTATTCGAGACCGCATCGTAAATATCATGTACTCCAGAACCACTATTGAAGGTGATGACAGTATCAACATCGTATGGATTAAAAATCAGATAGGATGGATAAGCAGGCGCATGGAAATAATCGGTCTTCAGAAGATCTAAGATCAATATTTTTTCCACATCACAGGTATCAATGATTCCGCCAAAGATTCCAACATGGGAGGAACCATAGAGAGTAAGATTGGTATATCCCCAGCCACCGGTCACCGCATCTCCGGTTGCGAAGGGAGAAATATTCGGATGATAAGGATCATATTCATGCAATGCCTCATGGGCGATCAGCGAAGTTGGATCGTAGAGATGCGCCCAGGCTTCACTATCCTGATTTTCATCCGGCAGATAATTGGTATAATATAATCGGGCTGCGTTTGCGGCATTCAGCACCCATTTCCCAATCGCCCGGGCAAAGTGGTCATCATATCGCACCAGCGGAACCAGCGCTCCCACCTGTTCGAAAGTGTTCATGGTAAAGGCGTAATCATTGCTGCTCACCTCACCAATGAGACCGGAGCAGTCATATCCGCCCCAATTTCCAACGATAGCTCCCCAGTTGCGCAGCGAACCAACCTCAAAACACCAGTTCATTAGTTTCTCAAGATCATAGGTGGTGCCGATTTCGGCATTCATCCTGGCGGCAGCATAGACTCCATAGGAAAGCTGCAATTCATAGGCGGGGTTGGAATTCCAATTATTCAGAAACTCCAGGGCCCATTCTGCCCCGATTCGGTACTCTTCATTGTCAGTCTCACTAAAAGCCTGGTACAGCAGCCAGGCCAGGGCACCGGCTGCTTCGGGTTCACGCACCCCGCTGGGGTAAGGAGTCATGGTCATTAAATTAAAGGCCCGGTAATTCATGCTAGGGACCTGCCAGGGAGTGGCACTTCCTCCCATTACTTCAATAGCCCCCAACCAACGGTCTGCCACTGAAACAAACTGGAGATTGAATTCGCCGGTGCCCCGGTAAAAATCATAAAGCTGGTAAAAGAAGATATTCGGCATGGTATCGTACCACCAATCATCCCAACCGCTCCCGGTGGGATGATTGAGATAGACATTCGCTCCGTTGGCTTTATTGAAATATTCCTCACACATCAATGCCCAGTCTTGACCGTTCTGATTACTTTTATCAACACCCACCAGAGAGGCACCAACTACTGCCGGGATCACATTGATTGCCTCGGCGGAAGTTGGAGATGGTGTTCCTACTACCGTGTGCAGGCCAAAACTGGTATGATTAGGGTAATTGACAATATCGGTCCGCCACCAGATCAGAGGCAAATATAGGCCGGTTTTATTAAAATCGAAGACATAATTGTCATAATCTATCGCCAGTTGTTTCCAGTTGCGCATCTGGTAAGGAGCGGGATGATTGGGCATCATTTCCACCCGGTTGATCACTATTTGCTGGGCCGGCAACAGTGATGAAAATATGATAATTAATATGAGAAACAGATGCGGGCATGACTTTTTGAATTGATATCCAAACATATCTACCTCGTCGACCATTAAATGATAGAAAAAATTGTCATGATTTATAAATTGTTCTATTTGCTATTAATGGTTTGGCCCAAAATCCTATACTCAAGATATAACCCAATGTAAGAAATAAAAATAATAACCCGATTTTCAGATTCAGTAAATCCCCAATCCAACCGATGATAAGCGGAACCACTGCACCGCCAATAATCCCGGTACATAATATTCCAGAAAAAGACCCGTGATGCTTTTCCAATGAATTCAAAGCCAGTGAGAATATAATTGACCAGAGTACTGAATAGAAAAATCCCATTATGGGAAAGGCATAAACAGCGACTGCTGAAGAACCAAAAAGTGCAAAGCCTAAAGAAAGCATGGAAAGGCTGGAAAATGCAATTACAATTTTCCGACTATCGAATAATTTTAACAACAACATACCTAAAATGCATCCTACAGTCATGGCTCCCCAGAAATAGGCAACCGTTCTGGCTCCAATACTTTGGGGATCAAGTCCATGAAAGTCAAGCAAAAACTTCGAGATCCAATTGGATATCCCCTGCTCCGATCCAACATAGCAGAAGATGCCCAGAAAATATAAAAGGACGATTCTGTTTTTGAATAATTCCAAATGTGTTTTCCAGATACCAATTCGTTCTTCATCTGGTATCTCAACTCGAGGCAGCCGGGACAGTAAGACAATAATGAACATCAGGATCGCTACAACCGAAAAGATCCAGTACATGGAAACCCATTCCATATTTTGTGGAACCAGTTTCGCGAAATTTGCCAGCGGGGAATTCAATCCCGCATGAGCACTTTTTAGATGATGGACCATTCCCGTATACACCTGCGGGCTGATGAATGATGCCGAACCAAAAATCAGCTGAGCCAGAACAGAATTGAAAGCAAAATTTTCCTCTCCCCCTGCGACCCTCAGCAGTGGATTTATGGCAACCTGCAGCATGGCCATTCCGGTTCCGATCAGAAAAAGCGAAATCAGTGCCATTTGGTAATCAGGAAATAAGGCAAAAATCAGCGATCCGGTAAAGGCCAGTACATATGCGGTGAGCATTACCGTTTTTTCATGGTATTTTTCCACCAGCATCCCAGAAGGGATGGACATTAACCCATAGGCTATAAAAAAGGAAAATGGTAAGAAGGCAGTTAATGTTAAAGAAAGATGAAAACTATTGATTATATCAGGGATAATGGGTCCCAGGATATTTGTCAAAAATGAACATACGAAGAAGATGAGAAAGATTAAGATTACCAGATAAAGATTTCGATTCATTCCAGGTTTCTCAGTTGATGATGAAATATCAAAATAGCTCCACCACAAAATCGGCGGCTAACTGATTATCCAATTTAAGCAAGTAAATATTGATTCAAGCTTAATTTTTGTATTTTTGAAATTGTAAAATCATTGGCAAGTAATCTCTTAGAATACGCAGGGTAAATAATTCTATCCTCGTCTGGAAGGAGTACAAACCCTCTGGGAGCAAAAGTAAACTTGGGATGATAAAAATCCAGAAATAATGCCAGTTTGGAAGTAGAAAGCAGAAGGGCTGGTTGGTCGGATCGATTGTCTTTCCGCAATTGAATTTCTGGTTCCGGTAATTTTATATGTTTCCAACGCCAATTGGAGTAACAATTCCGGTGGACGAGACTATTATTCTGGTCATAGAGTGATATCACACAAATCCAACCATTCAGGTGTTTAATGTTTCGGGAAAATTTATTTTCTACCCACTTCCGTCCACCTTCATTGATTCGCATGGACATATTCAGTTCCCCCGCCATCTTTCCGGTACTATTTTCGAAAAGTACTGCCTGCATTTTTCCAGTAAACTTATTTGGGGAGTCATTTAAAATTATGAAATCCAACTGAGAATTTTGGATATTGGCCATAACCGCAACTGGTGAAAACGCCTCCTTCACAAAATAATACGCCAACTTGGGAGTTCGCCGCCAGTCAATCAGCGACCAGCTGCAGACCGGCCAGCAATCATTTAATTGCCAGATAATTGCCCCGGCAGTTTTCGGATAGCGAAGTCGCCAGTGTTCGATACACTGTTTCAAGGCCAGACCTTGATTTAATTGGGTTAAATAGATGTAATCTGCCCAGCCGGAAGAGATTGGTAAATGGGCCGCTAAAAACCGGATAAGTCTTTCGTTCCCTTCTATCTGCTTATTATGAAATTCAAAAACCCGGCTCTGCATGCTCCTCTCTTTAACCGGGAGGCATTTTTCCAGGGCCTGCCGATTTGCAGGAGCCTGAAATCCAAATTCGGTGACGAACAGGCTCTGGTCTTCCTTAACTTCGGCATAGTCTTTCCAATTGCTCCAGATATCCCATTGGTGACGATTACCGCTTTTTTCAGAATTCGGATCCGGATCATCACCAAAAGGAGTGGTAGGCCAATACGGACGGGTCGGATCAAGATCAGCAATAATCTTCGGAATTACCTGATGATATAATTTAAAACCGGGCATTTCATTTAAAGATTTTTGATTTTTTTGAAACCAGATCCACTCATTCTCATTATTTCCGCACCAGATAGCAATGGAGGGATGGTATTGAAGCCTGTGCACATTCTGTTTTATTTCCTCGCTGACATTCTTAATAAATTCTGGCGACTCAGGATAAGCCCCGCAGGCAAACATAAAATCCTGCCACACCAGCAGGCCCAGTTCATCACATAGCTGATAAAACTGATCATCTTCATAAATTCCCCCGCCCCATACCCGGACCATATTGATATGTGCATCCCGGGCAAGCTCCAGAAGCGACTGATAAACATTGGTATTTACCCGGGGTAAAAAAGAATCAGCAGGGATCCAGTTCACACCTTTGATGAAAACATTCCTTCCATTAATTGAGAATGTAAAGGCTGGTTTATTTTTTTCCTTCAATACCAATTTTATGATC
>MESS01000036.1:29611-31425 GCA_001771055.1 Caldithrix sp. RBG_13_44_9 | reverse complement strand
TGCCCTGCCAATGATCCAGAATTTTCCTCTGCTGGTCGGAAAGAAAAATGTTCAGGTGATAAAGGTGTGGATCCCCCTCACCATTTGGCCACCAGAGTCCGGGATTGTCGATCGTCATCCGGACCTGAATCTTTTTTTTCTGAAGTCGGATTGGCCTGCTTTGAAACGAGCCATGTTTATCTTCCAGGTTCACATGAATTTCAATGTCCCGGGGATTACCAATCACTTCTATCTGGACCAGGACCTGAGCTTGCCCGGGAAGCAGCCTTTCTACCCGAAAATGAACATATTTAATCCTGATCTTTTCTGGTTGAAGAAGATAAACCGGGCGCCAGATCCCCATGGTCGGTAAAGAAGGTCCCCAATCCCAGCCAAATGAATACTGTGCTTTTCGCAGGTATACTCTCTCTGAATTTAATGCTACCGGCAATTTGCCCAGCTCTTTTTCCATTTTTTGGCCATACCTGGTGGCAGAGGTAAATCGAACCAACAGGATATTATCCCGTCTCTTCAGAAAAGGTCCAACTGCAAATTCATATTGGCGAAACATGTTTTCAGTAGAGCCAATCATGTTTCCATTCAAAAAGATTTCGCTGATGGTATCGACACCCTCAAATACCAGAAATATTGGGGTATCTGTTTTTATTTCGCGGGGGAGATCAAATTTTGTCCAGTATTGCCAATTATTTTGCTGAATCCAGTCTAACCCCAACTCATTATCAGCCCAAAAAGGATCGGGTATCAGTTTTGCCTTTAACAAATCGGTATGAACAGTTCCCGGAACTTCTGCGGGAATCATTTTATTCTTCAATTTTAATTTTACCGGAATTCCTTCGAGGCTAAGCGGTTTTAATTTCCAATCGGGTGGCAGATAATATTTCTTCATTGATTCCCTGAGGTCAATCCTTGATCACCTAAACAAGATTTTATAAACAAATATACCGGTTGTCAGAAAAACTAACCTCAATGCGTTCATCCTGATTTAGTTTTATTAAAGTCTCAGGAATATCAGAGCTGTTTACTTTTCAGTTCATTGAGTAAATCATCAAGGTTTACCAATGCAAAACTGCTGGCATAATCTGACATGGCATAGGGGAAAACCAATGATTCCCCATGAATTTTTCCCCCACAGGTATAAACTACATTGGGAACGTACCCTTCTCTCTCTTTGGCATTGGAAGTCAATAGCGGTTCCGATAACCGGCTGATCACCTTTGTCGGATCGTCAAGATCCAGCAGAAATGCAGAGATCACATATTTTCGCATGGCTCCAACTCCATGCGCCAGTACCAACCAGCCCTCCCTGGTTTCTATCGGACAGCCGCAGTTGCCTATCTGAAAGTATTCCCAGGGATAACCGGGTTCCATGATTAACTCTTTTTCCGGCCAGTTGTATAAATTGTCCGAGAACATGATATAATTATTTTCATTATCCTGTCGGGATAACATGACATATTTTCCATTTATCTTTCGGGGAAAAAGGGACAATCCCTTATTCTGAACAGCCTTTCCTTCAATCTTCCGTATTCGAAATCGCAAAAAATCGTTGGTATTCAGTAACATTGAATAAATCCGTCTCCCGTCATAGGCAGTATAGGTAGCATAATACTTTTTTTCCCTTTTTTCATCATAAAACTCCACAAAGCGTGCATCTTCCATTCCGTTACTTTCTTCCGGAGCATACGGGAAAAGCACTCGCTCGCTTAATGGATGGTTAGCAGAAAAATCTGCCTGATAACCATCCTTCTGCGGGGTAATCTGCGGTGTGGTTACAAATGGGGTTATTTTATCCAGAACAATCTTATCAGCAGAAT
>MESS01000036.1:27374-29566 GCA_001771055.1 Caldithrix sp. RBG_13_44_9 | reverse complement strand
CGGTAGCGCGAAGACTGAGAATAAACCTTTTAATACCTGGTCTGAGTTTCGATTGATCAGGATGCCAGATCATGCACGGATTGAACAAAGATGCCGCTTCCAGAGAATATTCCAGGGTGAAATAAGCACCGATTAATAATTTGTAATCCTTGGCAATACTTGCTTTAGAGGGTAAAAAAGATTTGTTCTCTTCAAACCGCCGTAAATAAAATGATTTTGTTTCCCGGTGCCGGGATTCAAATTCCTTTAGAATGTTTTGAAGTTGTTCTCTCGCTTCCTGTTTAGAGAGGGATAAGATCCGCCGAATAATTTTGTAATATCTCTCCTCGGTGGTTGGATGGAATGGTCTTAAAATTACCCTCCGAATATCCGATTTAATGAATACGTTGCTGCGCTTAACCTTTATTTTCATTTGATCTTATGTCTCCATAATTCATCCAATAACTTCTTCAAATTACCTGATGCACCCCCGATTACCTTATCAGCCGCTCCATAAAAGACCAGTAATTCACCCTCAGCACAAACTAATCCTTCTGGAAAGACCACCATGTTCACATCCCCATATTTTTCATAATCAGTCTCTGGCTCCAGGATAGGATATGGCAGTCTGGCGATCACTCTGTAAGGATTTTTTTCATCCAGCAGTACAGCGCCTGCTCGATAAACCTTCTGGTTATCCACTCCATGATAGATTAGCAACCAGCCGGCTTCAGTTCGTAAAGGCGGAGGTCCGGCACCGACCCTGTCAGTTTCCCACTTAAATTCACCCCGCAAAATGGTATGATCATTCAAATGATTCAAATAATTCTGCCAGTAATTTTTCTCCGGTGAAATTAAATGCTCCATATCATCCAGCATGGCCAATTGAATATTGGGAATAATCCTATGGATATATACCACTTTTTTATTAATCATTTCGGGAAAGATCATGGCGTCTTTGTCCTGTACATCCGGTCCGATCATCCCTCTTTTCCTGAAATGTCGAAAATCATGAGTTTCGGCCAGCATGACCCGGGTATTTTTGCTTTCCGCCGGATTTTCACCGTCAAATCCGGTATAAAAAATGTAAAAGCTGTCATTGAAATAGACAATTCGTGGATCCTCACATCCTCTCTTTTCAATTTCGGATTCCTGGATAATAACCGGTTGAGATCTTCGTTCAATGATCTGCATATCCAGATCCAATTTGGCATAACCGAGAGTAGAATAATTCTCTCCTTCCACTGCCCGATAGAGCATATGCACGAATTGGTCTTGCTGAGTAGTTCCAGGATTAAAGACCGCCCGAGATTCCCAGGCATGCTCAGTACGAGGTGTTAATAAAGGTCCATTCATCCGCTGTAATTTAAACTCTGACATCCTGCCACCTTACTTTCTATATGACTTTTTGTACCTTCAAACATTAAGACTCAACTATTATTATCCTTCTCTGCATATTTCGAGGCTTGAATTGCCAGACGCAAAGCTTCCAGACCGTTCTCTTCCTGAATCACCCGATGATGTTTCGGATCAGTGAGATACCTGATCTGATCTTGCAATAAATTGATAATTGCCTGACGGTATAGCTGTTGTTTATCGGTCTTGGAATAAAAATCAATCTGACTATAAAAGGCAGCTGAGATCTTTTTACCACGACCCCTCATTTCCCTTTTAACCACTGGAAATCTCTTAAGAATTTTGTGATGCGAATCAGGACAAAGTCGCATGAGATCCGCGATCACAGCATCGTCTGCCAGAAACTTGATCGAGAATGATTCAGGAATCCAGCCATGGACGGTTACTTCGCCACGCTCAAATATAATCTGATGAACCTGTCGATCCAGAACTTTGGGTTGGTCAAAACCATGATAGTGGGTGGCCAGGATCGTCTTCTTATGCAGCAGAGCACATGTCACCCGGTCTTCCTGGGAAGCAGAATCCCGCTGCATGGTGTGAGCCCAGATGATTTCGGCATCACCAAACCAATACCGGTAAAGATCGAAAAAGTGAACCCCATGTTCAATAAAAATTCCGCCACTTTTTTTCTTATCCCAGAACCAGTGATCAGGATCCAGATTCTCATCGGTTGCATAATTCTCAAAATAGGCCCGCAGCGGTTCGCCCAGTAACCCAGATGAAATAACTCCTTTGATGACATCAACGATTGGAACATGACGCAAAACAAAATTGACCGGCAGGATCACATTATTTCT
>MESS01000036.1:25724-27316 GCA_001771055.1 Caldithrix sp. RBG_13_44_9 | reverse complement strand
CAAAGCACCTGTTTCCCATTTTCAGCTGCCAATAATCCCAGATGGTGATGGCTGGAGGGAGGAGTGACCAGATGGACGATATCTACCTCTGGATTTTTTATTAATTGTTCTGCATCCTGATACCCTTGAGACTTATAGAGTTTTGACATCTGCTTTACCACGTTAGGGTCAACATCGGCTACCGCAAAAATCCGGACTTCCGGCATCTGGGAAAAAGCATGTAAACAGAATTGTCCGAAACTCCCGCAACCAATCATCCCTAAATTGAAAATTTTTTTTAGCTTCATTGGCACTCTGCTGAAATCACTCAAAGATCTCACCCTTTTGCTGAATGAAAATTAATCCTTCTTCGTGGTTTTTCGGTAATGGTCATGTACTATTTTCCTGGCAATTGAATTTTGCTCCACCTCTAATAATATAAATAAAGCTTCAATAGTAGATTCTGCTCCTGAATTCTGATTAATACTATCTGGATCATTGATTCCATCGAAGCATCGTCCGGTAGCTGGATCATAGATTGGTTTCCGGGCGACGTTCTTCCCCAGCAACCAGCAGGCAATTTTCCCGGCGAGTTCAGCATATTTTTCCTGACCGGTAACCTTATAAGCTTCCAGACTGGCCCATACCATCGGTCGGATTCCATAGGCGATCTGAGAAAAATCCTGACGGTCTGACATGATAAACTGCTCACCTTGCGGAAGAATAGAAAAAGAGTTGATCAGCCCCTCTTTCAACTGGAAAGGATAAAAATAATCGACCTCCGTTAATGCACTTCTGAGATATCGATCATCGGTGGTCCTGTCAGCTGCCTTGAATAAGGCATAGGCCTGCGAATTTCCATAGGCATGCCAGATATTTTCCCAACTCAAAAAACAACCATAGGGGAAATGAAGCGAATCTCCGTATTGCATTTTTAGAATGCCTTCAGCCAGTTTATTAATCTGATCGGTGATCGCTAATTTCCCGTTTGAATTTCTATAAGAACTCAATGCCATAATAGCTACTGCAGCCTGATCCGCAGCTGAACCGTAAGGTAACCACTGCGGCAGATCGAGACCTGCTGTTTTCACGGTCTGAGGATAGGATTGCACTAATGAATCGATGGCCGGAATGGTTTTTTCGATCAGAGAAAGCAACGTATCGCTAAACGAAGGGGAGATCTGTTTATATACCTCAACGCCTTCAGCCAATGCCCATATGGCGCGCCAGCTCCACCAGTCAGCCAACGGTCGGCTGTTCTCACGATCTTTATTAATGCTAAAATCAGAATAGATAAAATTATAAAAGAGACCATTTGGAGCCTGCATTTCTCTAAGAAAATCGAGCATTTTTCTGGCATCTTTTAAACTCTTTTCATTTTGCGTGTAAAGATAATGCCGTAAATATAATACTGCTGCCCTGGCTACATCATCCACGCAGGCAATGCCCTCCCCCGTGGCTTCCACTGTCTGATAATCCGGATACTCCGCGTAAATTTTAACAATGGAGACCGTCCTGCCATTCATAGAAATTTCCTGGGTCAGGTGCTCAAGGTGAGAAAAATTGAGCAGTGAGAATTTATCCGGTGAATCATTGGATTGGCAAGATATGAA
>MESS01000036.1:25408-25709 GCA_001771055.1 Caldithrix sp. RBG_13_44_9 | reverse complement strand
CGGTAAAAACAGCCATCGCCCAGACAATTTCACGAGCGGTTCTTTCATGATTATTCCTTCATTCCGGTGGTGGTCATACTTTGAATAAAATATCGTTGAAAAAATACATATGCCAAAACGATCGGGATTGCCAGCATGGTAGCAGATGCTAACTTGGCCCCCAACTGCGATTCTGCCCGGCCGCCGACTGCGAACAAAGTGACCACTTGCGGCATGGTCATCAAAGTTTCATTTCGAATAACAATGAGCGGCCAAAGTACTTCATTCCAGGAGGCCATAAAAGTGATAATTCCCACGGTGA
>MESS01000036.1:22954-25379 GCA_001771055.1 Caldithrix sp. RBG_13_44_9 | reverse complement strand
ATTCGATACAAGATCTGCAGTTCGTTGCAGCCATCCATTCTGGCGGCATCAATCAAATCCTGCGGGATGCTCATGAAGTATTGCCGGAACATGATAATGGCAAAGGCATTCATCAGGTAAGGCACAATCAAAGACAAAAAAGTATCTACCCAGGCAAATTTCACCATCAGGATATATTGCGGAATAAGGGTTATTTGAAACGGCAAGGTCATGGTAAAAATAATGACATAGAATACCAATTGACGCCCGCGAAACTGCATACGCGACAGCGCATAGCCTACCATGGATCCGAATATCAATACTCCGGTGGTGATTGATAATGACACGAATAGACTGTTAAGAAACGCCCGAATAATCGGAATTTTTTCAATAACCTGCCGATAACTTTGCCCGCTGATAATACTTGGAATAAAAGTCAGTTGACTTAATTCATTTTCCGGTGCCAGCGATGCGCTGACCATCCAGAAGAACGGATACACAAAGAGTAGCCCGCCTAAAATCAGGAAAATGTGAATGACCAGTTTCTTAAGCATTATCTTCCTGTGTCCCTTTCGATAAAGCGTTTCTGCAGAAAGACTACCAGCAAAATAAGCATGGCGAAGAAAAATCCCAGGGTGGCAGCATAGCCCATGTGGTAATAGAAAAATCCCTGCTTATAAATATAGAGCACAGCTGATAGCGTACTATTTAACGGGCCGCCGCTGGTCATTATATAAGGCTCAATAAATAGAGAGAATCCACCAATAGTCGATAGAATAACCACCATAAAAATGGTCGGATTGATGCTCGGCAGGGTGATATACCTGAATTTCTGCCAATGACTGGCTCCTTCCAGATCAGCTGCTTCATAATAATGTGCCGGTACACTTTGAAGGCCCACCAGGAAAAGAATAATGTACAAACCGACATTTTTCCAGGTAGCCATGATGGCAATTGAAGGCATGGCCATTTGGGGTGAGATCAACCAGCCAATTTTATCCAATCCCAGGTTGACTAATATTCGATTAAGCAGACCGGTATCAAAACCATAGAGTTGTTCCCACAACATCGTTACCACTACTCCTGATACCACCACTGGCAGGAAAAATGCTGCCCGGAAAAATCCTCTCAAATGGATCTTCTGATTTAAAAGTTCGGCAAAAAATAAGGCGGTCATTATCTGTAAAGGAACATGGATTACTAAAAAAACAAGAGTATTTACTATCGAACGCCAAAAATAATAGTCGTGGAGTAAACGATAAAAATTTTTCAGCCCAACAAATTCCATCGGTGAGATGATATTCCAGCGATGGAACATCAGGAAGAGCGAAAAAAGTATCGGGAAAGCGATAAATATACTGAAGTGGATCAGATAAGGCATGACCATCAAATAGCCGGTAATATTTTTCAACTTTACGATCATAGCACTTTCACTTCAAAAAGTTCAGTTATTAATCCAGGAGCAGCTGGGCTGCCGCCGCGGCATCGGAAATCGCCTCTTCAGGAGTTTTGATCCCAAAAACCACACAGGCTTCATACTCCTGGGCCAGGATGTCAAAAATCTCTTTAAGTACCGGGCACACATCAGTCCCACGTACAAATTCTGCCTGTTTGGCGAAGGGTATCATTCTGGGATTCCTGGCAAAATAATCACTGAAGAATTCGTCATTAAACAGGTTTTTCCGACGGGGGATCTGATGGGTAATTTCCATGAATTGCAGATCATTCTGCTTACTGATCACAAATTTTAAAAACTCCCAGGCTTCCCATGGTCTGCTGCAGGTACTAAAGAGTACAATATTTTTTGGATCTCCGTAAGTATAAATATCTCCCTGATGATCATCCGGAACAGGTAAGGAATAAAAATCATAAGTAAATCCGGCCGGTTTAAATTTTTCGGCGTGGGCAATTTCCCATGGTCCGGCAAAGCGGGTAGCAATGAAACTTAGCAGAAAAGGATCGCTACGGGCTGATAATCGTTCCCTAGGGAAATAATCATTCGAATAAAGATTTTGTAAAAAACGAAAAACTTCTACGGCCAAGGTATTATTGAAAACTATCTTATTATCCTTCACCAACGGAGCACCATGCGAAGCTGCCAGATAGAGCGGATAAAAGTCGAAAAATCTCTGATACCATACCGCTAATACCTCGCTATATCCGATCCAGCGATCGATATAGCCGTCTCCATTCATATCCTCTTTAAAACGGGAAGCAGCCTCGATAAAGTCAGAATAGTTAGAAGGAGGAGTGGTAAAATTAAGGTCATTAAAAATATTTACATTATACAACATCATGATCGGATTGATTTTCCAGGGGATCTGGTAGATATGCCCATCACTGGAGGTCACCTCGGCCAGGGTAGCACTGTCACAACGGGTCCTGATAAATTCCATAAAATCCGGCAGAGTATCCAGCGGGATTAAGACCTTTCCCCGGGCATAAA
>MESS01000036.1:22695-22926 GCA_001771055.1 Caldithrix sp. RBG_13_44_9 | reverse complement strand
ATAAATGTCAGGAGTTGTTTTACCTACTACCGCTGCCAGAATGATTTCCTCACTGGAACGTCCTTCAGGTACCGGCTGATAATTGATCATCGATGATGGATGCAGATCATTCCATTCATTCACCGCCTTTTTGGCAAAGATGATTTCATCTGGATTGTTTGCTGACCAGTACAGGATTTTCTGATTTTTAATATTATTTGTTTTCTCACAGCTGACGAACGCGAGAAATAG
>MESS01000036.1:18983-22686 GCA_001771055.1 Caldithrix sp. RBG_13_44_9 | reverse complement strand
GATATTCAAGAAAAGAATTTGGGGAATCACTTATCAATTTTATCGTATGGTTATAGAAGCTGCTATACTTAAAACGAAATTATTTTTTCACTCTTTGATTACTTCTAAAATCTGTAGACCTTTGGTATTGGGTACAAACTCAGGGTGTACGGTTTTTGTCATCTTGAATTAAAAACGCATGGACACTGCGAACTTCTGGGAATTTTGCAGCCGACCAAAATCGGCATAAGCATAATCGATGACAACCTGGTAGTTGTTCAAAAACTTGATTATAAAACCGGCTCCCAGGGTCAACCCTTCCTCGCTGTCCTGTAAAAACAGATTGCGATAGCCGGCCCTGATCATAAATTGTTCCCGCAAAGCATACTCCATCCCCACATGCATACTTTCTTTATTATTGATGGGATGCATGGCATCGGTGGCCACTGTTAACCGATGCAGACCTTTCTGCAATATCTCCATTGCCAGTCCAAATTGAAAGTTCAGCGGCAGCGGCCATTTTTCGGTTTTTAATTCAGCAAATATTTTATCATTATTGCCTTGCTGGTAAGGATCGGGATCATGAAAAACCAACAAATCCTCACCAGCCATTCGCATATCTGCACCAAAGTTCGACAACACCGCACCTATTCTCATATTATTTAAATTAGTACGAAAGAGAGTACCAATATCAATCGCCATGCTCTGGGCTGATTCCTTCCAGATCTTTTCCTGAATATATTTTCCATTAAATCCGATGGAAAATCTGTCTGTAAGATTAAAGCCGTATGATAGGATTAATGCCAGATTATTCACCGCGAAATATTCTCCAGTGCCTTCCGGTTTATCCACTGTTCGCACCAGCATATCATCCATGTTCAAAGCCGTAATGCTGGCGCCAATAGTACCCACCCGTCCGAGGGGAATTATCACGCCCGCGAAATCGAAATTAATATCTGCTATCCATTCAGAATGAACGAATAGAATTTCTGGACGCCCCAATCGGCCCAATCCAGCCGGATTCCAATAAATCGCACTGGCATCATTGGCGGTAGCTACAAAGGCTCCTGCCATACCTATGGCCCTGGCGCCTACTCCGATTTCCAGGAAAGGAGCGGCAGTAGTTCCCACATTAGTTAAATCACTGCTGTACTGTGCTGAGCTAACCGATAAAAAGGCGATAATAATGATATAAATCAAATAACCGAATTTCATATGGCCAACCTGCTTTATTTTATCACCGCAAATTTTCCAATTTTTTCACCAATCTCTTCCGCATCCACATGAAAAATATAAACTCCATAGGCAATATCCCTGCCATCTTTGCTGAGAAGATTCCAGGTTTCAGAGCCATCTTCCAGAGTGCTGTCATGGATGATGGTATCTACCAGGTATCCACGCAAAGTATAAATGCGGACGGTACATTTTTTAGGCAGATGAATAAATTCGATTTTTCGTTCACCCCGGCCGAAGCGATAAGGGGATCTGGGTTCCCAGGAAGCCGTTACCAGATAGGGATTCGGTACCACGGCAATCTTATCCATATCCGACACAGCTTTTTCAGCATCATACCGTTTTCCCCGGACGGTAAAATCGATATGATCACCGGTCCGAAACGATTTCTTGGTAATGATATGAAAAATATCTCCCGGTGATGGCGGAATAAGTTGAGCCCAATTAGTATCCGCTTCAAAAAATAATCTCCAGCTGGTCTTGACATTGATAGTGGTAGAATTTGGATCATCCACCCATACGGTCATTCCCTCAATTTTTCCCACCTCCTGACCAGGTAAAAAAGGACTCAGAGTAGAATCAATAACATAATACTCTTGAAATTGGAATTTGCCTTCTGTATCCGCTGTTAGATCATATACCGAAAATTTACTTGGATAAGTGGGCGGATACCCCAGTCGGTTAATGGCGGTGTCGATAATTTGATCGGAAAATAAAATTTCAAAATCCGCCGGATAATTGATATTCAAATTCATGGGACTATTAGGATCCGGAGGTGTAAATCTGGGATCCAGATTTACCCGCCAACGATAATTGGTGTTGCCAACAATCCAACCCGTTTTATCAAAATTTAATTCACATTCATCATTACTTACATTCACCACAAATCCGTCCACCAATGGGGATTGAGAAAATCCGTCGATCCAGATAGTGTCGGTCTTGGCCACTCTTTGACCCCCAGTGACGTCGTAGATCACATAGTTTGGATTTCCGGTATTGTGGAAATAGGTGGTATCATTAAACTCAATCTGATATTCTCTTCCATCAAGAATGGAATCGGGAATGAGGAAATCGATCCAAACTTCACCCGTACCAGTACATTCTCTCTTTAAACCGTCCTCAATTTCTGGTGATACATATCCGGCAGCCGGTGCAGTGGGAACGATCATTGCCGTATTAATATCTACCTGTACGTTTCCAGAAATATCTACTGCAATCTTACTGGTACATTCGGCGGGAGTTAAACCAGCTAATGCTCCTGTTGCGCTGGTATCAATTAAACCGTGGTCATAACTGACAATGGCATAATAATAAGTCTGTCCATTTGTGACATCGTCATCTATAAAATAATGCTGTAATCCACTGTTTTGACCTAAATCGAAATTAGCCCCCTGGACATCTATCGGATGTAAACCCTGATATTCATTAATCTTATCAAACTGGGCAATCGGTTTTCTGAAAGTTAATCTTCCGTATGCATCGGTAATGAGCCGGGTTTCCAGAAATTCGGGTTCGGTGCTGCGATAGATCCGGTAACCTTCGAAATCGTACTCCTGTAAAAAAGGATCCCAGGATCTCTCTGCCCGGTCATCCCAGACCAGGATAACCCGGTTATTTCCCGGAATTGCCGCTTTTAATCTTGGTTTTTCAGGTGGTTTGGCAAACCGATAATCGGCATTGTAAATCTGTTGTACGGTTTTTTTCGTCAGTACCAGATCTTCATAGTTATCCCCAAATAAAAGCGACATGGAATAATTTTCAGTCTGTCCGGCTTTCAGCGGGAAGGGACCCGAAGAAAAAAACATTCCCAGATTAGCAGTAACTTGCTGGCTGTGCGGAGGTGGAGCAGACTTAAATACTGACCAATTCTGCTCTTCATTCCATAATTCATAAGTATGAACGGGAAAAATGCGAAATCCAGTCAATCCAATTTGATCGGATTCATCCTTATCAGTGAAGTCAAAATTTGGTTCACCGGCAGTGGGAATTCCGTCAGCCTCCCCAGGATCAGCACCGGGATAATCAAAATCATTGGGACTCAGGCCATCTTCACCTACATCATCATTCAGAGACTCACCTTCATCCCACTGTCCATTTTGATTGACATCAGTGTAACTCATCCAATCGCCATCTTCATCACCCGAAAAATGCGGACCGGGTTCTCTTCCAAAATATTCCTGAAATTTTACCGGGTCCAAGATCCCATAAGGAGGGGCATTTAACCAGCTACCGGGTCCGGAATTCCGGGCTTCATCGGCTAAACCATCATCATCATTGTCAATCCCATCGTAAGGAATTCCCGGACTTTCCAAAAATGCAAAGCCTGCTACTCCCACCGGATACCATTGATTGGGACTGCCATATCCATCACCATCCCAGGCCCAGGCAATGTCCAGATAAGTGTCATAATCTCCGGTGTCATCGGAAGAGTCATCGGTACCACCCACTCCCCAGTCAATGTAGAAGCAATAGTAAGTGCTGTCATAATCAT
>MESS01000036.1:16643-18926 GCA_001771055.1 Caldithrix sp. RBG_13_44_9 | reverse complement strand
GCGACCATTGAAAATAGCGGGCGGCTACTTCCAGCCCCATACCGCGGCGATCCGGTCTGGATGGGTCGGGGTGAAAATCCCATTCTTCATCAGGATCATCATCAAAGATAAAATAAGTCTCAACATCCGCATTGCGGACTCCTTTTCCGAAAAAACCATTCCAATAAACCAGATCGTCGACCAGGCCGTTTCCATCATCATCGTAATCATTTCTCACCTCATTGGGATTGACCCAGCCATCTAATTTGTCCGGCCAACGATCCGGCCAGCTGTATGGATCGGTGCTGATCGCCGGTTTATCTCCCTGGGAATTGAAATATCCAGGTACTGGTGCCCAGCCCCACAATTCATCAGAGGGACCTTTATCGACGAATTCTCGATATTGGGTCTCCATGGGATGGATACGGACCCCTTGATTATCAATGGCTCCTGCCTGAACGACCAGCGCGACACCATCAGTGTAAGAATGACCTGTTCCCTTAGGCCACTCCCCGGAAGGTTGATCCGGCCAGTGCGCGATTTCTCCCCAATTGATAAATATAGATCGCACCAGATTTCCATCCATGATTCCCTGACGGCGATATTCGGTGTTTCCAACATTGGGATCCGGCTGCCGTTGTGCCAGGGTAATCTGGTCAAACAATAAAAAAATGACCCAAGCAGTGAGAAAGATGACTATTTTTTTCATACTGATTGATTCCATTTTATAATCCTATTTCTAATCCCAGCTGTACCCGGCGTGGTTCAGAATAATAATCTGGTCTAATAAAATATTGATCCAAGGTATTTATCCCACGGGGTTGGGTTCCTCCTACATATAAAGGTTCCAGGGTATACCCTGCCCGGCCGGTATCTAGAAACACATTATTTTCATTTAAACGATCGAGCAAATTGTAAATTTTCAAGTAAAGAGAAAATTTGGTATGAAATAATTGGATCATTTTATAAGCATAGAGATCAATTAATAATTGATTAGGCCGTTGCCCGCTATTTTCCACCGCCACTTGTGTATTTTGATAGGTAGGAGTATAGGGTAGACCACTGCCAAACCGACCGATCAAACTCAACATGTAGTTCCCAGGATAGCCCAGTGTCAAAGAAGCGTTGATTTGGTGTCTTCTATCCCAATCCAATGGGACGATCTGCTTTTCAGTTTCCTTTGGTGGATCGGTCTGTGCATCTAAAAAGGCAGTATTGGGATCCGAGGCATTTCCTTTGGCAATCTGGTAAGTGTAATCCACTGAAGCACCAATCCCTCCGGTTTGACGTTTCTCTAACTCAAAGGTAATCCCTCTTATATAACCATAATCGCGATTGATATAACGGGCATAGCGGTCACCCTGATAAGTCTTATGTACTTCGGTCCCCAGAAGGTTTCGGATATCCTTATAATAAGTGGTAACTGCAATGCCAAAAAAATTACTGAGCTGTTGCTGCAGTCCTAATTCATAGATGACGGTTTCCTGTGGTTTTAAATCGGCATTTCCCATGGTATTGAGCAACGATTGTGGAGGTGGAGATGTGATGCTTTGTAAAGGATATACTTCAAATTCCGGATTACTATAGAGAAATTCAAAATTAGGTATTTGGAAGAAATGACCATAAGAAACATGGATCACTCCCTTTTCAGTAATCGGGTAGGCAATCCCGAAACGGGGGCTTAACTGCCACTTGGCTTCAGCCTTAATTCGCGGTGAAGTTGTAGGATGAGTAAAATCGGTGGGTATTTCACCATCCGGCTCAAAATAATCAAATCGAATACCGGCATTGACTACCATAAAGATAAATTCCATTTTATCCTGGATGAAGGCCGAAAATTCATAAGGATGATGTAAATATTCATTATTGCTGATCGTTGTCGATGGTGGAATACGTTCAGGAAGTTCGGGAACCACCTGAAACTCATGCATCCATAATCGATGGGTTCTGAATTCTAAACCACTTTTAACTTGGTGAGCATTATTAAATTGACTGGTGAAATCTGCTTTTCCTAGATGGGTAGTCGTTGTTCTGGCAAATTTCCACATCTGCTGTCCGCCACTTAAGAAAGCATTGGCACCGGTTGCCAACAGGCGATCCGAAGGCACATACATCGGATCAAAAGGATCTTCGTATACATACTGATCAAAACGGGTAGAAAAATAAGAATATCGGATATCTAAAAATGATCGCTGGCTGAAAATATGATTCCAGCTAGTCCCGCTGGTAAGACTGGTTTGATAGTAGTTATAATCACCATCCGGATTTAATCGAAATTCATGGGAGTAATTCCGCCAATTCCGT
>MESS01000036.1:16512-16584 GCA_001771055.1 Caldithrix sp. RBG_13_44_9 | reverse complement strand
GAAAATAACGACCGCTCAGAAAAAATGTTAATTTCTTATTAAAACCAGGAATAGCACCATTTAGATCTCCCT
>MESS01000036.1:16370-16491 GCA_001771055.1 Caldithrix sp. RBG_13_44_9 | reverse complement strand
TATAGCCTTCATTCCAAAAAATACTATCATGCGAAGTGAGGTAAGTACCGCCGTAAGCCTTAATGTTTCCGGACAATACATTGCTTCCTTCTTTAGTAACAATATTGACCACTCCTGACAT
>MESS01000036.1:16196-16359 GCA_001771055.1 Caldithrix sp. RBG_13_44_9 | reverse complement strand
ATTCGGCATTAAAAGTACCACTGATAACATTCAATTCCTGGATGGAATTATTTTCAATCTCTACTGCAATATCCCCCGAATAAACATCATTGGTCGGAATTCCATTGACCAAATAAGCCACTTCTCCAGTCCGGCCGCCCCGAAAATGTCCTTCAATCACTCC
>MESS01000036.1:15836-16132 GCA_001771055.1 Caldithrix sp. RBG_13_44_9 | reverse complement strand
ACCGAGGATTCAGTAGATGTTAAATCCCGTTTAACTAAAGGTCTTTCAGCAGTCACTTCAATAGTTTCGCCCAGTTCTAGTGACGTTTGCGTTAGACGAAATTCCAAATGGGTGGTCTTATCGACATTTATAGTTACTCCATTTTGTACCATCTCTGCATAGCCGATCATCATGGCACGCACGGTATAACTGCCGGGAGGGAGTCCCAATACCAGGAATGAGCCATCTAAATCAGTGGCTGCTCCCAAAACAGTGTTATCGATGACAATATTCACTCCCGGTAAAACTTCGGAAGT
>MESS01000036.1:10408-15811 GCA_001771055.1 Caldithrix sp. RBG_13_44_9 | reverse complement strand
AATTTACCGGTGGTCCCCGCGAATGCGAATTGAGTGATTAATAGAAGAATGAAAACTGGCAGGAATCTTGATAAATTATTTTTATGGGCCATGTCTGTCCCCTAAAAAGAAAATGATAAAAATTTACCACAAGCAAATTTTTATTACTACTTGTACCGAAAAAATTAAATAAAACTACCCGATGTTCTTCATCTTGATTCAGGATAAAAAACATCGGGCATTATTGCAAGCAACCTGCTTACTTGACAAAAGTCATTTTCTTGGTAATTAAAGCATTCGTGCCGCGCAACTGATAGAGATAAATTCCAGTGGCGACTATTTTCCCATAATCATCCTTACCATCCCACATTACATGGTAGGTTCCGGCAGGTAATTCTCGTTCAACCAACGTACGAATCTTCTGACCGATCATATTATAAATATTCAGTTCTACTTTTCCACGCTCCGGAACACGGTATTCAATGATCGTTTCGGGATTGAATGGATTGGGATAGTTCTGAACTAATTCATAATTCGTGCTCAAGTAGGAGATGGGGGATTCAGGATCCTCAATTGAGACTATCGCATCGGCTGCAAAAACCCGGAAATCATCGAACCAGGCATAGCCGGTGGGGAAAGAAGTGAAACGAGCCCGGATGCTTACACCGGTTGCTTCAGTAGGCGCTTTGGCTACTACCGAATACAATGTCCAGCCACTGACAGAATTCCGCTGGTCTGCATAAAAATACTGATCTCCACCGGTCAAATCCCAGGAAGTCTCAATATCTCCAATATGGAAGAAAAAGCAGGCACCCATCCGTTCATTGATCCGGTCGGGCGTTACATTCGAGGCAACATAATCCGCATCAGCATTCATACTGTCCGTCTTCACCCACACACTCAATCGATACCACTTATCTCCCACGGCAGGTATCGGCGCACTATAAAATACCATCTCATCATCCGCATTATCCTTCTCATACAATAACGCACTGTGTGAACCGCTATGTGCCGTGTCCGCTACCAATCCGCAATAATTCGGCGCATCCGAAGCCGACCAGTACATCCAGCCTACCGGGGTCTCGGCATCACTGTTGAACATCCCCATCGACCATGGATCCGTCCAACAATCCACATTGTCAAACCATACCGTCCCGGTTGCATCCTTTCCTATTACTGCTACCGCATACACTTCCTCCGGTTCACTCGGCACCAGTAACGCATCCTGGATAATATCCCAATCCTTGCTCGCTACTGTCTGATCCACCGACACCAGCTTCTCGGCTATCAAATTACCACCCGCATAAAATTTGTACCATACCCCGATCCGGGCATCATCATTCGCTGGATTGGTGTTCACTCCACTGGTTTTGGCATAAAAGCGCAAGGTGTACAGCACATTACCCTGGGCATTATTCCAGTATAAATCCGCATTATTATCACTCTGCCAGCCCACCATGTCCGTGGTTGTTCCGGCCTTCACTACTTTAAATGACCAGTAACTCGGTACCGGGCCCCAGGGATTCTGCGCCGTTTCGTCCTGCGCCCAGATCACTTGCGCCCCTCCCAGTCCATCATTCAACTTCGTCCAAAATGCCGGCTCCATCGTCTCTAAATCACCGTTGGGTAACAGATTGGTCTGTGCAAATAATGACCCCAGCAACCCAAGGCTGAGAACCAAAGCCATAAAAATTACGTAGAACTTTACTCTCATATGACCTCCTAGTTTGGGTGTAACTTTAATTATTTATTGAAAGAGCGATTCTCCTGCTTGCAACTCAGTTTAGTTTTGATGTTCACAGGTAGAACAGCGAACGATTAATTCCACTGGCATCAGGATTTTCCTGGATCTAGTTTGTCTCTGGCAAAGAATTTCAGTCATTAACTTAATGGCTTCGATACCCATTTCCACCTTCGGAACCCGGACAGTGGTTAAAGGAGGATCCATGGAAAGATTTGCTTCTACATCATCAAATCCAATGAGAGAAATATCTGTGGGAACCTTTATATTTTTTTCTTTTAGAAATTGTAGTACCCCTATTGCCATGGCGTCATTACAAGCAAATATTGCCGTAACACTGATATTGCGTTGTAACAATTTTTTTGCAGAGTTATATCCAAATTCCCGGGCTGGATATGGTTCATCAATTACTACTAAGTTTGGATCAAATGGAATTTGATTCCGGTCCAACGCCATTTTATATCCTTGAAATCGTTCTGAAATACTGGGATGAGAAATATCCCCGGCAATGAAGGCGATTCTATTATGATGACAATCGATTAAATGTTGCGTAGCCTTTAATCCTCCTGCAAAATTATCTATCATTACTACCGGATAATTTCCTTGGGGAGGATAGTAGTCGACAAAAACCAGAGGAATTTCCAATTTTTTGATATTTTCTATTAAACTTTGCGAAACCTTGCCAGCCAGGATTACTCCTTCTACATTTCGCTCCAAAATAAATCGGGGCATTTTGAAATTAGAATTAAAATCGGAGTTCACAGTGGTTAAGAGCACATAGTACTCACTTTCCCGAGCTTGAAATTCAGTTCCCAGAAAAATCTGAGTATAAAAAGGTTCAGACCGCGAAAAATGATCTTCAGTGACAATGAATCCAATATTGCCGCTCTTTTGCGAAACCAGACCCCGGGCCGTGCGAACCGGATGGTAATTTAGATCTTTTATTGTTTTTCTTACTTTACGCTTTGTTTCAGAAGAGATACGCTGATGATTATGTATGACCAGAGAAACTGTAGCTACCGATACATTTGCTTTTTTTGCGACATCTTTTATGGTGGCTGTCATGATGGAATTATCAGTTAAGCGTTTAACTGGTTAACAATATAACCTTGAGTTCTTGGTTTGTCAATACTAATTTTTACTTTTTTTTATTTTCAATTCTCTCTGGTGTCCATTTTTAAGGGAAAAACACTTCCATGAAAAAGCGAGAATAAAATGTTTGATATAAGTAATTATTTATAATAATATTATAAACCAATAATAAACCAAAATGAATTTCAATACTTCCCAAATACTTAAAATTGTTGCTCAAATTGCGCTCCATATCTGGCCCCTTTTATGATGGAATAATTTTCCCTCACTAACCATTTCTTAAGTTAAACGTTTAATCTTTTAACATATTTTGAACTGCATATTAACACTTTATCGGGAAAGTCATCAGGTTATGATAAAGTCATTACTTCAGAGGATAATATAAAAGTTGCCCTGCAATAGATAAATCTGTGAGAGGCTGAATTCTGCTATTAATTAAAAACTGTCAATTAAGGAGAGATTAGATATTTTATTGAGGTTTAGGAAAGGCAAACATTCTGACATTTCGCTGCCACTCCATCTGTTGATTTTCTTTCTTTAATAACACCGTATCAATCTTTATTTCCGATGATGACAATCTTAAATTCTGGATCAACGCTCTTTCGGCTTGCCACCATTTCCACTCTTCCAGTGTATGAAATTCTTGAAGCGAATGATCTGCTTCTTTTCGCGGACCAGCAAAATAATTTGTTACCGCCATAGGTATATCCAGGTTTTCTGATTCCTGTTGTAAATAATACAGATAAATTTGTTTTTCTAACGAATGAATCACTTCTTCTGCTACTCCGGGATCATTGTCAAGATTCCGTCTGTATGCTTCTTGTAACAGAAGTTTATCTCTGATCCAGATAGCTATTTTATGTGACAAATCCGTCCGTGTTCGTATTCGCGGTCGGTTACTAACGGGTATATCTTCCAGCGATACTAAAAATTCCCCGAGAGAAATGGATCCTTTCTGATAGTGGACCAAAATTCTTTCCAGATCTTCCGCTAAAATAATTTTAAGCTGATCAATGAGTTCATTAGCAAACATTACCGTAAATGGAATTTGTTTTTCCAGCGCTGCATCTTTAGCTATTGCAGACCATAATTTTTGAAATACCACCGGATCAGGCTGTGGATTAAGTTTGCCAATATAATCAATGATGTATTTTCTGGCAAGCTCTTGAGCCTGTCTGGATGCAAGTTTTTTTGATATCAATGGTTTTTGTTTTAGATATTCATCCTCTGAGAACTTAACCTCCCTGGTTACATCTATCAGCTGAATAATGTGATATCCCCACTTAGTTTTTACCGGTTTGGAAATCTCTCCCTTGCTGAGTGTTTTTACCGCTTCGGCGAATTGGGCATCAAAATCTGAGATTTTCATCCACCCCAGATCTCCCCCATTTTTTGCCAGAAAAGTGTCTTGAAAGGCAATCTTTGAAAGTAACTGAAAGGGAGTGCCGTTTTGGATTTTCTCCCTCCAAGATAATATTTGTAACGAATCTTTACTGAATAGATGCCTTACATGAACCAGAGTGGTACTCTCCGCATACATTTTCCTCACTTCATCTTCACTAACCTGAACCTTGGCCGCTGCCACCTGACGATATAATTCCCTCAGCATTGCCTGTGAGAGTTCCCAATTTTTATACTTGATCATAAGGCTATCTCTTAATAGTCCTTCATTATCAGCCTTAATAAAAGCTAATTTATGACTAATCATTTTATCTAATTCATCCTGTAATGCCCGATAACCGCTGGAGTCGATACCAAAATTGGGATCTAATTCATAGAAAGAACGGAATTCCGGAAGAGTGATTTTTTTCCCCTCCACCCATACCAGTATCTGTTCCTGAGAATTGTTAGTTTGCTGGCAACTTCCAAAATAGAGGCACAATGCCACCATGAAATAAAAAAAATATGTCACTGCCAGGACGGATTTCTGCATATGAACAAAATAATAATTTTGAAGTACTATTTTTAGTTAAAAAAAAACATCATAAAATAAAAGTACCGGAATATAAAAAAATCTTGCTATTTAAAAATATACATTTTTAGTTTAGGCAGAAATAAAAGTCGAGAAATAATTAGTATTCTCCTGAAAGATTTACTATTCTTTAAGTGATATTTTATATCTAAAATCTAAAATATTTTTCAGGAGGGATACTCATGAAATATTGTCCGTTCTGCGCCGAAAAATTAACTAAACCAGTAAAAGTATGCCCCTATTGTAAAAAGTCTCTGGATTTTGAGCTTTTCCAGGAAATCTATGTTTCGGGGGAATCCAGCGGAGTCAATCGAAAGCTGCTCCTAAAAAGATGGTTTAAGGAGCGAGCGCTTTTCTTCTATCCGGTCATCGCCCTGCTTATTGGATTTATTGCAGGAATAATTCTCACCTATGGTTATTCGCAGCTGAAATTTGCCAGTGAAAAATCCAATTATGAAAATCAGATAGCAGAATTGCAGAATATCCTGCAGCAAAAAGAGACCTCAGCCGGAGATGTACAGTCTGACCTTCAGAATCAATTGCTAAATAAAGATGAGATCATCAAAATTCTATTAGAACAAAAGGATCTGCTTAGCCGCCTGATCTATACCACCAGCCG
>MESS01000036.1:0-10287 GCA_001771055.1 Caldithrix sp. RBG_13_44_9 | reverse complement strand
CTGGACGATAACAAAACCTATACTCTACAGACTGTTCCGGCACTTTTAGAATAATTGGCTGATCGATTTACAAATTGACCCAATTGAGTATCCTGTTTGTCAATTCGATTTGAGCATATCCTCCAATTACAAATGGCCAATGGAAAAGTCGCTACCCTACACCTAAATCCGACTAAAGAACATTTAACTCGAATATTCACATCGTAAGAGTTATTTATCCGCATTAATCCGTATCATCCGCGTCATCCGGCTGGCTACCTGGCAGTTTCATCATGACGGGGGCCTTCCAGACGGACGCGTTCTATTTAATATTGAAAATCAAAGGATTAAAAATAAGAGGCCTCCTGACCGGTTCTGATCAGGAGGCTTCAATTATTGGAGGAGGCCTATGAGGAAGTTACTGTCTTTCGATCTCACTTCCACTGATAATCATCGACCCCTGGCAGGATAACTTTAATATTTGCCCTAGATAAAAAAGCGGAGGAGATTCCTCTGCTTTAATAGAGCAGTCAAGCAAAAAGTTTTTCAGACCACACCCTGATCGATCATGGCATCTGCCACCTTTATAAATCCGCCGATATTGGCTCCCTTAACATAATTAATGAAGTTACCTTCGGTACCGTATTTCACACAGGTGGCATGAATATTTTTCATGATAGTGTGCAGTTTAGCATCTACCTCTTCCCGGCTCCAGGACATTCGCATGCTATTCTGACTCATTTCCAAACCAGAAGTGGCTACTCCACCGGCGTTAGCGGCTTTCCCTGGACCGTACAATATCCGGCTTTTCAGATACACATCAATTGCTCCCGGTTCTGACGGCATATTGGCGCCCTCAGCCACACAAATACAGCCGTTCTTCACCAGCAGTTTGGCATCCGCCTCACTCACCTCATTCTGGGTGGCGCAGGGAAGTGCTACTTCACATTTGGCTTTCCAGGGTCTCTCACCATCCCAGTATTGCACTTTATACTTATCAGCATAATCCTTAATCCGACCCCGTTTCACATTTTTCAGATCAAGAATATATTTCAATTTATCATTATCCACCCCAGTCGGATCATAGATGGTACCATTGGAATCTGATAAAGTGACTACCTTACCGCCTAATTGATTCACTTTCTCGGTGGCATATTGAGCCACATTCCCCGAACCAGAAATGGCCACTGTCTTGCCTTTAAAAGAATCACCTTTGGTTTTGAGCATCTCTTCGGCAAAATACACACAGCCATAACCCGTGGCTTCCGGACGGATCAGACTTCCACCCCAATTGATACCTTTACCCGTAAGGACACCGGTGAACTCATTACGCAATCTTTTGTATTGTCCATACATGAAGCCGATTTCCCGGCCACCTACTCCAATATCCCCGGCCGGAACATCTGTATCGGGCCCGATGTGCCGGGATAATTCAGTCATGAAAGATTGACAAAAACTCATCACTTCATTATCCGATTTCCCTTTCGGATCGAAATCGGATCCGCCCTTGCCGCCGCCCATTGGTAAGGTGGTTAAGCTGTTTTTAAATAGCTGCTCGAAGCCTAAAAATTTCAAGATTCCCAGATTCACTGAAGGGTGAAAACGTAAACCACCTTTATAAGGACCAATGGCTGAATTAAATTCGACCCTATATCCCTTATTCACCTGGATTTCCCCTCGGTCATCTCTCCAGGGAACCCGGAAAAGAATCACCCGCTCCGGTTCAATAATTCGCTCAAGAATCTTGGCATGAAAGTAACGTGGATTTTCTTGCAGAAATTCCCAAAGTGACTCTACTACTTCCCGGACTGCCTGATGAAATTCTTTCTCACCGGCATTTTTGGCAATGACCATTTCCATAAAGTCATCAACCGATCGATACAAGTTTTGCTGCGCCATGAATTCCTCCAGATGAGTTTGTTTAAATCGTGACTCTTCTTACTTGTTTAGACACAAAGAGACGGTAATTCATATACTTCGATAGTTATAATAAATTTCACAAAATTTAGGTTTCAAGATTTTTTTTGTCAAGGGGTTTGACAAATACATCGTTGTGGTCAAAGGTAGTTGATCCTAAATCTAAAACATCTCTCACCAAATTATTTGGGAGGTTAACCTCTTTTCACAAGTTTTGAAATTAATATTCTATAACTTTTTTTTTCGCCTTTCATTATATTTAGCCAGCCTTTGATCGTGTAGAATTCTTTTGATATTCATTCATTTAGTGAACCGGGGTCGATAATCATTTTAACTATTTTAAAGACCTGATTGAAAAATTAAATCCAATCAGAATAAATCCGTTTTGGAGGTATACATGTACTTAAAACAGATCAATCCCTTCGAAAGTGCTATGAAGCAGTTCGATAAAGCAGCCAGTCTGCTGAAATTGAGTGCCAGCCAGATTGCCATGATCAAAGAACCCCGGAGAATTACCGAGGTCAATCTTCCGGTGCGCATGAGTGATGGCTCGATCACGATTTTCAAAGGTTTTCGGGTACAGCACAGCATCGTCCGCGGTCCAGCCAAAGGTGGTATCCGGTTTCATCCTAATGTAACGGTAGATGAAGTGAAAGCCCTGGCTTTCTGGATGACCTATAAATGTGCAGTGGTAGGCGTTCCCTTCGGCGGCGGAAAAGGCGGGGTGGTTTGTGATCCCGACCAGTTGACTCCGACTGAATTAGAGAATCTCTCCCGGCGCTACTTTGCGGAAATGTCGGATCTTTTTGGGCCCAATTCAGATGTACCAGCCCCCGATGTAAACACCAACTCGCAAATCATGGCCTGGATGTTCGATACGTATTCCATGCACAAGAAACAATTCCTCCCGGCGGTGATTACCGGAAAACCTCTGGAATTGGGCGGTTCCGAAGGCCGCTCCGAAGCTACCGCTCAGGGAATGGTTTTCTGTGTGGAAGAAGCGACCAAACTTTTAGGTATTGATCTAAAACAAACTACCGTGGCCATTCAGGGTTTTGGAAATGCCGGATCTTTTGCCGCCAAATTGTTGAATGAAGATGGTGCCAAAATTGTGGCCATTTCCGACGTCAGTGGAGCCTACTATAATCCATCCGGGATTGATATCGCAGCTGCTTTTGCCACCTGCCGCAGCAATAAAACCTGGTTGCTGAAAGGATTGGAGAAAAAAACCAAGTGTGAGAAATTATCCGATCCCATGAAATTGTTGGAATTAGAGGTGGATATTCTGATTCCAGCCGCACTGGAAAACCAGATCATTGAAGAAAATGCCCCCCGGGTCAAGGCCAGGATTATCGCTGAATGCGCCAATGGGCCAGTAACACCAGAGGCCGATGATATTCTGGAGCAGAAGAAAGTATTCCTCATTCCCGATATTCTCTGTAATGCCGGTGGAGTAACAGTTTCATATCTGGAATGGGTACAAAATCGAATGGGGTATTACTGGAGCAGGGAGCGGATTCAACAGGATCTGGAACAGATCATGAAAAAAGCTTTTGACGAAGTATTCGAAACAGCCAAAAGTCACCAGGTGAACATGAGGATCGGCGCTTTCCTCCTGGCCATAGACCGGGTAACTAAAGCGGCCGAACTTCGCGGCCTATATGCCTGATAGAAGAATAGACCTGCAATTGAAGAGTGGTGATATATTTTCACCGCTTCTTTTTATTGCAATTATGAGACTCAAGTGAGGTGTTACTTTTGGAACTCCCGGTTTATTTACTATTATTCCATAAACTACTCAATCTTGCATTAATTTTAAATAAACCTTAACTTTGCAGAAATTTTGGGAACCGATCAATGCCCGGTAAATCTTCCAGACCTGCCTATAAATCCAAATTCAGCGGATTTCATGATTTGATGAAATTCCGGGTACGGGAAATTTTACTGGTGTCCAGCTTGTATGATGCCTTCGTTCTGGAGGAAGATGGGCGTTTGGCGGAAAAAATTTTCAGCGAGTATATCGATCTGAATTTACATTTTGTCCCCCGGATTACCAAAGTGGCCTCTGCTGAGGAAGCTCTTCAATCACTGCAGCATAAGACCTTCGATCTGGTGATCACCATGACCCGGATTGCTGATATGAATCCGGTGGAATTCGGAAAAAAAGTAAAACAATTAGATCCTGACAAAATTGTGGTCCTGCTTACTTATGAACATTTGGATCCAAACCTGTTAAAAAGGATCCGGGAAGTAAAAAGCATCGATAAGGTATTTTACTGGTCGGGTGAATCCAAACTGATGCTTTCCATCATAAAATATGTGGAAGACTTAAAGAATGTTTTGGATGATACTGCCCAGGGAGTGCAGGTCATTTTACTGGTGGAAGATTCTCCCAAATATTATTCCTTATTCCTGCCAGGGATTTATACCGAGATCATGCTGCAAACCCGCAATCTAGTGGCAGACGGGGTGAATCCACTGCACCGCCTGCTGCGGATGCGCGCCAGACCGAAAATTCTGCTGGCAGAGTCATTTGAAGAGGCGCAGAATATACTGGAGACTTTTCGTCACAATCTGCTGGGAATAATCACTGACCTCAAATTTCCCAGGGGAGGGATGCTGCAAAAGGATTCCGGATTCCAGCTGGCAGAAATTGCAAAAAAAGCCATTCCCGATCTTCCCATCCTTGTTCAATCATCCGAAGGGGATTGGAAAGGTGAAATCAACCAGCGACTGGCAAAATTTCTGAATAAAAATTCTCCGAATCTACTGCTGGAATTGCGTTCTTTCATTGTTCAATATTTTGGTTTTGGCGATTTTGTGTTTCGTTATCCCGACGGTCGGGAAATTTGCCGGGCTAAGGACCTCACTGAATTTTCGCAGCGTATTCTGGAAATTCCTACCGAAAGTCTGGAATACCATGCTCATCGAAACCACTTTTCCATCTGGCTGCGGGCTCGCACGGAATTTACCCTGGCTGATGAAATCCGTCCTAAAAAAGTATCCGATTTTCGCAATATCGAGGATCTGCGGCAATATATCTATCAAGCCATACAGAATCTTCTGCTGGGAAGACAGCATGGGATTATCAAAGATTTTACCACTTCCTTATTTTATGCTGACAGTACTTTTATCCGCCTGGGATCGGGTTCGCTGGGTGGGAAAGGGCGTGGGATTGCATTTATCAACGCCCTGCTGGCCGAAAGTCAGATTCTAGAAAAATATAAATCAGCGGAAGTAAAAACACCCCAGACTTTCGTCATCGGCACGGAGGTGTTTGAGGAATTCATGGAAGTAAACCAATTGCAGGAATTTGCCATTCAAACCCAGGAAGTTGAGGAGATCAATAAAAAATTCCTTCAAGCAGAGCTTCCGGAAGACATTATCCGGCAGCTGCATACACTTCTCCAGCGGGTCAATTATCCACTGGCTGTCCGGTCATCCAGTCTGCTGGAAGATTCTCAGCTTCTGCCATTCGCCGGGATGTATAAAACATTCATGCTGGCGAACACTCATAGTGATATTGAGGTGAGGTTAAAGGAGTTGCTGGATGCCATCCGCCTGATCTATGCCTCCATCTATTATCGTGCGCCCAAAGAATATGTGCAGAACACTGATTACCGCATTGAAGAAGAGAAAATGGCGGTCATCATTCAACAGTGTACTGGTATACGGTATGGAAACCGCTATTATCCCACTATTTCGGGCGTTGCACAATCCTATAATTACTATCCTATTGAACCGATGAAACCGGAAGAGGGAATCGTCCACCTTGCTCTGGGATTAGGAAAGATTATTATGGATGGTGAGCGGATCTATCGTTTCTCACCTAAACATCCTTCGATGAATCTTCCATATGGCTCAGCCCTGGAATATTGCGAAAATTCCCAGAGCAATTTTTTAGCTCTTCATCTTTCGCAGGCCGATCAAATCATATCAGGTGACGAAAATTTCAGCCTCCGGAAATACGACCTTACCCAGGCCGAAGAGGACGGGACGCTTTTCTTTGTGGGGAGTACTTTTTCACCACAGGATCAAATGATTCAGGACACTCTGGCCATTGAGGGTCCGCGGGTGGTTACTTTTGCTAATATTCTAAAGTATCATATTTTCCCTCTTACTGATATCTTGAATGAACTCCTCAGTCTGGGACAGCGGGCATTTGGTACTCATGTGGAAATTGAATTCTCAGTTAATCTCTCCCGCCACAAACGGAAGTCGGAATTCTTTGTGCTGCAAATCCGTCCAATGGTGGCTGGAGCCGAGGCGTTTGAAGTAGCCATTAATCCGACTGACCGTGAGAAGGCGATTTGTTATACCAATCATGCAGTCGGTAATGGAGTATATGAAAATATCCGGGATATTATCTATGTTGATCCCGCGAATTTTGATATGGCCAAAAGTGATCAAATCGCTCTGGAGTTAGAAGTGCTGAATCACCATTTCATTGAGCACAATTTACACTACATTTTGATCGGTTTCGGCCGCTGGGGTACAGCTGATCCCTGGTTGGGAATACCAGTAAATTGGTATCAGGTTTCCCGGGCCAGGATTATCATCGAGTCACAATTAAATGATTTAAAAGTTGAACCCTCCCTGGGCAGTCACTTCTTTCATAATCTCATCTCATTGCAGCTGGGCTACTTTTATATAAAAGGTCATCCGCATCCCGATCTGATAGACTGGAAATGGCTGCAGGGGAGAAAACCGTATCGCAGTACCAGATTCCTGCGGCAGGTACATTTTGATCAGCCGTTATCAATAAAGATAGATGGCAAGGCCGGACAGGGAATAATCTCTCTACCCAATAAAAAACCGTAGAACTATAATTGATCATGTGAAGAAAGTGAATCTGTTTTTTTTTGTTTCCGATCTGCACGGACATATTGACCGCTACCGGAAACTCCTTCAATTGGTGAGATCAGAAAGACCGGCGGCAGTTTTTCTGGGAGGTGACCTGCTTCCCCATCGTCGGATTTCCCTGCAATCGGTTCATTCGGCTAATCAAAGTTTTATCGATTCCTACCTTATCCCAGAATTTAGCCAGCTAAAGAAAGAAATGTTTTCCGCCTACCCAGAAATCTTTCTAATCCTGGGAAATGACGATGAAGGTGCGGAAGAAGTAAAAGTCCAGGGAGGCGCACAATCGGAGTTGTGGAAATATGTTCATTTCCAAAAAACTGCATTTAATGATTATGCTATTTATGGTTATTGTTTCGTACCTCCCTCACCCTTTTTGTTAAAAGACTGGGAAAAATACGATGTATCACGCTATGTGGATCCAGGGTGTATCTCTCCCGAGGAAGGCTTTCGGTCGATTCCCTTAGATGAGATTGAGATCAGAAATGCAACTATTCAGGATGATTTACAGAAATTTACGGCTGGTGAGAATCTGGATAAGTCGATTTTCCTCTTCCACTCTCCTCCCTATCAGACCAGGTTGGACCGGGCAGCCCTGGACGGTAGGATGGTAGATCACGTGCCGATGGATGTACATGTGGGCAGCATAGCCATCAAGCGGTTTATCGAAGAACGTCAGCCGCTCATCACCTTGCATGGACATGTGCATGAATCAACTCGCCTCACCGGAGTCTGGAAGGAGCGGATGGGAAACACCTGGGCTTTCAATGCCGCCCATGATGGATCGGAACTGGCAGTAGTGAAATTTGATCCGGAAAAACCAGCAGAAGCCACCAGAGAGCTTTATTAACTATAGGATTATTTGCAATTGATTATGGTTTTTAGAATGTCAATATATCCCCAAGGTTGTTAAATCAGATGAAACTTTTTGAAATGACATATCATCACTTATTGCAGGGTGATCGACCCCAGATCGTTATTTACACCGTTGGTAACTGCCACATTATCCTGGTTATAATACTGATCCAGGGTATCCCGGAGGGAAACCGTATATCCCCCCTCTGACAGAAACGACAACTGGAAATACCCGTCACTGGTGTCCACTATTGCAGAGGTAATGGTATCAGAGTTCTGCAGGGCATAAGCCAGTGGCAAATGTTCGGGATTGGTCACTATTCCAGAAATAGAACCGCTGATAGCCCGGGGTACACAACGTAAGTGCGGTTTTAATTTATAAGAATGGGGATCGTGTCTGGGACCTGTCACCACAATTGAACGGGCTACGTCGAAATCGACCACCAGTTCATAAGTGGATCCGGCAGTGAGAGTAAATTCTGGTCCCATCTTAAGACCGGTCTGGGCGCCGCTGGGTACCGTCAACGGAAATGTCTGACCATCCACTACTATTTCTGCCTCCTGAATCATTAAGCGAATCTGGGTGTAATGTCCAGCTGGCAGTTCGGCTTCACCCAGAATGATCGAATTTCCATTATTCCAATCCAGTAAATTCACAGTAACCGAATCTCCCCTGACAGTCAACCACTGATCATTGATATGGGCACTTACCTCGGAGAAAGTGATATTTACCGCCTCATATTCCGCCGGTGAATCGGTCAAATAAATTTTTAGTGTGCCGGTAGAACCATTATCAGTATCTATGGAATTTGTTTCTTTGTCACAATTTATAAAAAACAGAAAAGCTGCCGAAATTAAGAAAATGAACCAACGCATTTTAGAACCTCCTTAAAAAGTAAAATTAACTTAAAATAACCTGCTGAATAAAAATATGTCAAATTTCAAAAAATTGTAGAATAAATTATAAAAATAGTAAACCAAAAAAGAATAAAAGTTCCCAATTATTTTTTACCTTTGATCTCTTTCAGGAAGTTTGATTTTTCATGGTCAGCTGACGAGCAGCATCGGTCACTGCCCCTATTTTGGCAGCATAGCCACTCTTTTTTTGGATATCTGTATCGCTGACAAAGTGTACATCCAGCAATCCATTACTTTTATAGCCGGTTCGCAGATAATTCAACTCACTCAAGCAAAGACTCCAGCCTTCTAACCACAGTGAGAGATCTTTTTTCTGTTTCTCGGTTCCAACAAAATGGATAAGAATATCAATGTCGCTGCCAGGTCCGGCGATCGCATTTTTAGTGCTGCCAAAAATATAAAAACCCTTAACGCCAAACCTTTTGGCATCCATTCCTGAGGCAATCTGCTTGGCCATGGCCATCCGCCAACGCCAATTTTCATCCGAGACCGAGGCTACATTATAGCTCAGTGTAAAATGACTTTCCAGCGGAGTGGTGGGTGAAGCCAGCAGGCCAATTCCTTCATCTAAATCAGCATTTAACAATACCCTTAGAATTGAACCATTGGTGGCCTGAGAAACATCAATTACTCGGATCACCCCAGATAACTCTTCAAACTCAGGGGCAATTTCTTTCAATATATTAGGAGCCTTGGTCAGGAAAGTCTCATTGAATATCGTTCCCTTATCATCCGGATAAAGGGGTAGATAACGGATGGATGATTCTACCAGATCCTGGAAGAAGTGGGTACCAAAAGAAAGGTCCGGAACATAGTTTCCTTTTTTACGGGCTACTTCAATTAAAACGGCGGTATTATTTATATCAGAATACGTAACTGCCACTCCTAATTTTATATCCCCCCGGCTTCCCCAACGCCCCGGTCCAATTAGGATAAACCTCCGTTTGGGAAGCAATTTATTGAGCCTGCTTATAGCCCTGCCCACCAATTTCAATTCAGCCAGATCTTCGATCTCGGCATATTTTTCCGGATCTACATAGACCAAATGGGTAATGTCTGGTACCACTCCATTGGAAATAAAGCGATTGGCCGAAAAGATAATCCGGTCTTCCGGAATATCCTTGGGGATTGGCATGGGAATAGATTCCTGGGAATAGCTCTGGGGACGGCATTGCAGCAAGTTGAAGTTTTCTCCATCATGGGCAAATTCGATGTCCACCGGAGTGTTAAGTTTTTGTTGCAGGATATCCAAAATGGTTTTCATCTGCTTGACAAATTTACCATCAGAAATAAAACCATCAAAAGTGACCACCACTTCCTGCTCTGAAAAATCATGATGCAACACCGATGGCTTCTGGACATGTTGGTCTTTTACAATGGAAATAAGTTTTTTGAGTTGCGGATATTTCTCCCCCACTTCTTTTACCAGCGCAGAAAATTCAACGGTCACAAAACTATTGCTTTGCAGATCGATCACATCAATTTTTTTAGGTGAATAGCGCATTACCTCTTCCGGAGTAACATTAACCCGCAGGCCGGGTTGACCCGGTGCTACCAGCACCGGATAATCATCACTCAGACGATCCACCGCCCGGGTTCCCAGTCCCGGAACCATCCGGATTAATCCATCTTCGCGTTTGATCCGGGAAGACCAGCGGAATTCATTATTACTGAAAGCTACCCCGGCAAAAGCCGGCAGGAAATAGTGCCCTACCTTTTGTCCTACGACTTCCTGAATCATTACCGCCATTTCCTCAT
>MESS01000035.1:27221-29895 GCA_001771055.1 Caldithrix sp. RBG_13_44_9 | reverse complement strand
AGTGGTTGAAATCTCCAGGGTATTGAGGCCGCCCTTTACCGCTGAAGTGATGTCCCATTCAGCTGTCTCCATCGCCCCAAGGTCTTCTATAAATTTGGGAGTGTAATAGTAACTCAAAATAGTGTTATTGAATTTGACCTGAATCTCCACATTGGAAGAAACCGACAGCGGATATTTTTCACGGGAACTGGCCGCTTCAATCTTCAGGATAAATTTCTGGTCATAATCTAAATTCCGGGGAAGCATAAAGCTGATCTTAACGGCATCGTTTCCCTTGGGATTACGATAGGCATAAGCATAGCCTAACTTCCAGAAATAATCGTTCAACTTATCAGTGAATTCGATAGACGGTCCGCCTTCATTGCTGGCGGTGAAAGCCTGATCCTTAAAGGTATGCCCGGTATTTACATCGCATTTTTGATTGTAAATTTTACCCTGATTATCGATCCCGGCACTGATCTTCAATTCCGGGAAATACTCTGCCGCCAGCTCCAGCGGTGAACCGGCCTTTACCGTGAAATTTTTGCTGCGGGGTTTTTTATATCCTTCAATATCTCCAAAGGAAAGAGCATACTCTCCGATCGGTAATTCTTCCTCAAATTTCCCTTCCGCTTTGAATTCCCCATTGATATAAATTCTCCCATTAACAGGATTAGTACGAATGGAAATCCTCTCCAGTTTCCGAACCAGATTGAATGCCGCATTGCCCCCCGGATCCAGCCGGGTCAGACCGATTTCACGGGCTTCCGGTTCCGGTAAGTATCCCTCTTTTTTCACCTGAATCATATAGTTCCCCAATGGCAGCTGGGTAAAAACATGGTCAGTTAATTCTCCGCTGTCCCTGCCGTTAATAAAAATCCGGGCTTTCTTTACATTAGAAGTTACTTCGATGGTGCCAATTTGCTCCCGCGAAGTACTGCTGCCCCGCTCCCGGGTGGGAACCGGATCCTGCTGAACGCTCAGTGAAGTGGTATCCCCCATGACAATGTGGACGATGCTTTCCACTGGAATGGTGAGAAAACCTTCCTTCTGGACAGTAATCCGGTATTGGCCTTCCTCCAGATCAAAAATATTCCCTTCATTCAGGCGGGAGTAAAAAATATTATTGATAAACACTTTCGAATCTTTCTGCGGCGCTAACACTTTCAAATATCCCAGCATTTCCGAACGAAGGGTGTTAAAGGTGAAATTCAGGATAACCAGAGAATCCGTTTTTATTTCCACTTCCTGATAGAGTGGGCTTGCTAAATACCCATCTTTAATAGCAGAAATTCGGTGCAGACCACTGGGGATATTGCCGATTTCGGTATTGGTGTAGCCAATAGATTTAGAATCATCCAGATATACCCTTCCTCCCTGCACCACACTTTTCACCAGCAACCGGCCAGTCTGCTCTTTCCGGCTGCTGAGTGACCAGATAAAAGCGAAAACTGCCACTAATGCAACAATGGAAATCACCGCAAAACCCAATTTCCAGAGAGCTTCATGTCCAAAATCATTTAACAGCGTTATATTATCCAGTTCTTCGGGATTAACGGCATAAGACCAATCCGCCGGCAATTCCCTGGCAGTCTGCAGTTGAATTTTCCCCAGGTACTTTTCTTCCAGAGATTTTCTGAAAAATAACCGCAGCTCTCTTTCTGCTGTGCTCAACTTGGAATAATCCAGTTTCCGGGAGAGACGGAGTTTTCTTTTCAGCTTTTCCCAGGCAGATGAGGAATGCCGGAAAAATTCATGCTGCCGGTAAGCTTCCTCCTCCGTCATCCATTGTATTTCACCCAGATGATTCATGTAGAGGGCATAATCCGGCTGCTGCGAAAAAAACCGTTCGAATTCTTCCGCCTTGATGCGCTGAACGGTTCGATAACCCAGAGGAAATTTTGATTTTGTCGCCATGGCTACCAGGAATATAATACCGTATAACGCAAAATGGTTTTAGTATCCGCTTTTACCGGAATACTGAATTCAACATTCCGGATATCTTTTTTGGTAAAAGGATAACTACTTTCCTCTATCTGCCAGTCCCGGTAATAGAAGGATTCTTCCACTAAAATAGTGACGTCTTCTTTCTCTTTATTATTGCGGAGCTCTATTTCGATAACCTGTCTTTCCGAACGCTGCGATATTTTCTTCTGCTCCACTACTCTGCGTTCACCAACCAGATCGAAGGCCTTTCCGACCGTGATCTTCACTTCTTCATTGCGGCTGGTGTGGTCGATGCGGTCTTCACCGACGAATTCCAGACTTTCCTCATCCTTCTGATAAATCCGGAAAGTGCCGGCTGGCAGCGGTATCCCCAGACCGGCTTTTTCTTCGTTCTTGAAAATGACCTTCACTTCCACTTTTTTAGCATCACGATTGGCATTAAAGACAAATTTTTTCTGCGAAGCAACATTGGCCGGCGGGAAAAGTGCAATCTGTTTAATTTGATTATCCTTGAGAGTCGTTAATCGATCCAGCTCATAAATGTGGTATTCAAAAAATTCCCGCTCCTGGAATCCCCGATCTTAGAAGTCCGCGGTGGCGCCACTCCTAAAGTGTTTTCACGGAAACGCCGAGCAACTTGGCAGCCTGTGCCGGGGAAAGAACCGGCGGAGACTTCTCACCGGCCCCGTTGCTGAAGGCACGTTCGATTTCGCTCTGCGTCAACTTCACTCGTTCGATTGCCTGGCGG
>MESS01000035.1:25454-27146 GCA_001771055.1 Caldithrix sp. RBG_13_44_9 | reverse complement strand
ATGGCGGCTGAGCAGGGTACCCTGGATCAGTTCACCATCCTCTTTGACGATTTCCACCGGATGGTCAATATATTTTTCCAGGATTTTATCCGAGCTTACCAGATCGTATTCGAAATTCTGTTCCACCACCCGGAAATCCTTGTTTCCGCTGAGTGAGCGCAGATGTACCGAGGTAGGAATCAACCTGGCGGCTACATCCGTGAAGCGGAGCGGCAGGGAGCTTTTTTTGATTTCCACTTCCCGCACCTGTTTGATAAGTGCCAGATCCTGATTATAGACCGTCACATAATTTTCATCCGCTGAAAGGAATGTCACATTCAGGAGGACAACCAGCAAAACCATGAATGAAAAATATTTCATAACATACTCCTCAATTTAAGGATTGTAGATTGGAGCGTAATTTTTCTAATTTATCACTGAAATTTTTTAGTTTTTCCTGATCCTGTTTTACCACTGCCTCGGGCGCTTTAGCTAAATACTGCTGGTTCTGAAGCTTCTGGGTAAGCCCCTGTACCTGACCTTCCAATCGCCCGATTTCTTTCGTTAAGCGATTCTTCTCCAGTTCCAAATCGATCAAGCCGGCCAGGGGAACTAACAGTTCCACCTCGTCTACCACTGCTACCGCTGCTGCCGGTACTTCCTGCTGGAGCGCAATTTTTTCAATCTGTTTTATCTTCGCCAGGGAACGAATATAACCTGCCTGTTTCTCCAGCAGGGTGGAAGTTTTTTCGGAGGTTGTTTTATACTTCAGGTCAGCCAGGCTGCCAGGAGGCACGTTCATCTCAGAGCGGATGTTCCGTACAGCCGAGATCACTTTCTGGATGAATTCCATTTCCCTCTCTGCCTGACGATCCATGAATTCCGGTTCCAGTGACGGCCAGTCAGAGACGACCAGACTGCTCTCGGTTGGAGTTTTCAACCGGGACCAGATCTCTTCGGTAATAAATGGAATATAGGGATGGAACACATTCATACAAGTTTTCATCACATGTACCGCAATGGTCCGGGCAGTATCTTTCTCTACTGCCGGACTTCCGGCTGCCAGACGCGGCTTAATCAATTCCAGGTACCAGTCACAGAATTCATGCCAGAAGAAATGATAGGCCGCCGAGAGGGAATCATTGATCCGGTAATTGTCCAGATTTTTCCCTACCGCTTCCACCGTGTCCTGCAGCCTGCTCAATATCCAGCGGTCTGCCAGTTGATAATAAGGCTGATAATCCTGATAATTGACCGCCGGTTTCTCTAAATTCATTGCCAGAAAGCGATAAGCATTCCAGATTTTATTGGAAAAATTCCGTCCCATTTCAAACTGAGATTCCGAAAGATTGATGTCCTGTCCTTCCGAGCTGAGCATAATCAGGGTATAGCGCATGGCATCGGCACTGTACTTATCGATAATATCCAGCGGATCGATGCCATTACCCAGAGATTTACTCATCTTGCGGCCCAGATGATCACGGATGATCCCATTCAGATATACATCTTCGAAAGGGATCTTCTTCATAAATTCCATGCCGGCCATGATCATTCTTGCCACCCAGAAGAAAATAATATCCGGCCCGGTGATCAGTAGGTTGGTGGGATAAAAATAGGTCAGTTCCGGAGTATTTTGGGGCCAGCCCAGGGTGGAAAATGGCCATAGCCAGGAACTGAACCAGGTATCCAGTACATTCTCATCCTGCTTCCATT
>MESS01000035.1:24497-25419 GCA_001771055.1 Caldithrix sp. RBG_13_44_9 | reverse complement strand
TCCTGAGAGGCCACGGTTTTGCCGCAGCTCTGACAGTAATAAACTGGAATGCGATGTCCCCACCACAGCTGGCGGCTGATGCACCAGTCGCGAATATTTTCCATCCAGTTGATATACGTTTTCAGCCAGCGTTCAGCCGGATGAAATTTCAGAATTCCATCGGTAACCACCTGAATGGCCGGCCGGGCCAGGTCTTTCATCTTCACAAACCACTGTTCGGAAAGCCAGGGCTCAATCATGGTATTACAACGGTGGCAGTGTCCCACACTGTGATGATGATCGGTAATTTTGAGCAATAAACCCTGATCTTCTAAATCCTTTACCACTTGCTTGCGAGCCACAAAACGATCCAGACCTGCATATTTTCCGGCATTTTGATTCAGGGTACCATCGTTATTTAAAATATCAACTCCCGGGAGCTGATGCCGTTTACTGATCTCAAAGTCATTGGGATCATGGGATGGGGTCACCTTCACCGCCCCGGTCCCAAATTCCGGGTCCACCTGCCGGTCAGCTATTACCGGGATCTCGCGGTTCATCAGGGGCAGGAGCACTTTTTTACCGATGAGATGCTGGTAACGTTGATCTTCCGGATGCACCGCCACCGCCGTGTCACCTAACATGGTCTCCGGGCGGGTGGTGGCCACAATCACCTGCTCCTTACTGTCCTTCACCGGATATTTGATGTACCACAACCGTCCGGTCATTTCTTTATATTCTACTTCTTCGTCGGAAATGGCAGTGCCGCAGCGGGGGCACCAGTTGATGATATATTTTCCTTTATAGATCCAGCCTTTGTTGTACAGTCGGATAAACACTTCCAGCACGGCGCGGGATAATCCTTCATCCATGGTAAAGCGTTCGCGGCGCCAGTCGCAGGAACAGCCCATCTTCTTCAGTTGAAAAATAATCTGATTGCCGT
>MESS01000035.1:22256-24488 GCA_001771055.1 Caldithrix sp. RBG_13_44_9 | reverse complement strand
GCCACTGCCAGACTCTTTCCACAAAAGCTTCCCGTCCCAGATCGAAGCGGGTTTTATTCTCTTTCTTAAGTTCCTTCTCCACCACATTCTGGGTGGCGATTCCTGCATGATCTGTTCCGGGCAGCCAGAGTGTCTCAAAACCGGCTTTACGTTTATAACGGATATAGATATCCTGTATGGTATTATTATAGGCATGCCCCATGTGCAAGGCAGCAGTGACGTTTGGCGGGGGAATGACAATGGTATAGGGCTGTTTTTCCGGATTAACCTCGGCATGGAAAAAACCATTCTTCACCCAGTAGTCATACCAGCGGTCTTCCACTTCTTTCGGATTGTAGGTTTTTTGAATTTCCGGTACTTGCTGTTTCAAATCATCCATGCCAGAACCTGTATTTGATGAAAATTATTATCTATCATTTAATCTGGTTAATTCACAAAATTAAAAAAACTTTGGTATTTGTTCGTTCCTCATTTGCCACGGGTTTTCCCGGGATGGATCCCTTTGGGAAAACCCGTGGCAAAGCAAAGAAATTGATCTTACTAACTTTAATTCAAATAATTGGTAATTTTTTGAATTAACCAGGTTAATAAACTTTGCAATTTAACATATCAGTTCTGAAGATGCAAAACTACAAATAAGTTTGGCAATATTTTCGAGTAAGGTTTTTTATCGATGCAGAAAGAAAAATTTGGGGCAAATCGATGACTTACTTATTACAACTTTCCAATAAAATATTCATATCATAATTCTTTGCCAGGCTTTTAGCAGAAAGCTGATCATAAATCTTCTTTTACTATTTTTGTCACCTATTTTTCAGAAAGTTTAGCAATTACCGCATGGACTGTTTTCAGGGCGTCTTGCAGTATTTTTTCCGCCTCCTGCTCCAGTTTACTGCAGGTATCTTTCATCTCCTTAATGAACTGTTGATCGGTAACCTGCGGTAAATTGATCAGTACATTAAAAATACCTCCCCGTACCCCGGTAAAGGCGATCTGGGCACCCACTCCGGCATCGGTCACTGAATTGCGGTTTCCTATCTCTACTACCCGCCGGGCAATTTTCAAGGCTTCCAGACTCAGCCGGGTGGTGTTCAGCGGCACCATCACCGCTTCTTTCAGACCATTCTGGATAGCTTCTTCCCGAAATTTTTTCTCTTCCGGACTGTTCTGGGGGAGACGGCGGGCTTCCAAATAGGCATTAAAAGCATCGGTATCTTCATCCACTCCCTTTAACAGCTGGTCCTTGACCTGCTGGGCCTGATCCGCCAACTGGATCAATTCTTTAGTATCCTTTTCATAACCTTTTTTCCCAGCCGTCAGATTGCTTACCATGCTGGCCAGAGCGGCTCCCAATGAACCGGCCAGGGCGGCAATCGAACCGCCGCCGGGTGCCGGCGTCTCCCGGCTTACTTCGTGCACCAGCTCGGCTGTATTCATGGAGATCAATTTGCCCCGCTCTATCTGAGGTAATCCCAGAATTTTTTCTTCCGGCTTGAAGGGAGTTACATCATTCAAACCCATGGAATAGATGGCTATATCAATAATATCCTTCACCGGTACACCGATAGACCGGCCTTGTTTTTCCAGGTAATATTTACCCGCCTGATAGATAGCCTGAAAAGGAATCAAACCTACTATTTCACTGCCGGTGACGATCAAACCTTTTTTCAGTGCCAATTCCCGGGCTTTTTCCAGCACCAGATGAGCAGGAGTAATTTTATAATTGGTCAGATTAATTGAGATCTGGGCCCGGCCATATTCTTCCACAAACCAGCCGATGGCCTTGCAATGCTTGAAAATTCCCGGGGTCTTCACCGACTGTCCGACCGGATTTTGAGGATCGATCTCATGCATGCTCAGCAGTTCTGTTAAATCGTACTGGTGCTCCTGCTGGCAATGATCCACCGTCTCCTGAAAAGTCTTTCCCACAAAGCTGCAATCCCCGCAGGGATAATGTTCTTTCTGATATTTGAGCAATTCCCCCCGCATATAAATATCACCGATCTCACCCTGGCGGGCGCTTCGGCCTTTCTCCCGCAGTTCAAAAGCGATATCCATGGCGTATTGTTTCTCGCGGGTATTCAGGGTAATGTTATAAGCGATCAGGAATTCCCGGGCACCAATGACGGTGGCACCGGATCTGGCATTGAATTTGGCCGGACCGAAATCAGGTTTCCAGTGCGGATTTTTTAATTTTTTTTCCAAGCCCTCATATTCTCCCTGCCGGATATT
>MESS01000035.1:20155-22234 GCA_001771055.1 Caldithrix sp. RBG_13_44_9 | reverse complement strand
GAAAAGCAGCCTCCTTCACCGCAGCGGGTGGACCGATGAAGGTCACCACCGTCCGGTTCACATCCGCTCCCATCTCCACGCTAAGCAACTGAATGTCCTTAACCGCTTTGATGGCCTGGGTTATTTGATCCATCACTACTTTATCGCGGCCTTCGGAAAAATTGGGGACGCACTCCACGATTTTCGAATTCATCTATTTACCTCAAATAGGTTTATCTACCAGGGATAATTTAAAATTGAGCTTGGATTACTGAAAGGCTAAAAAAATCTTATTGAAGATCATTAGCTGGCAATGAATTATCAGGCTAAATGCAATCATCCATAAAGGATAAATTATCTTAAAAAGCAAAATAAAATATTTCAGCCGTCCCGATGGGACGGTTGAACTTAGAAAACTACTGGATTTTGGAAATAATTTTTTAAAGTATTGAATGAAATGCTGCTTATCTATTGACTCAGAGGCATACCTACAAATATGAAAAAACCTTCCCGGATTTACTCACTCTTCAGTCTTCACATCGATGGATTTAATGAATTTCTCCAGATCGCCGGCGGTGGCTTCCACCTCTTCCTCGAATCCTCCTCCACCATGTTTCAGTTGAAAGACCAGCCGTTTGTTTTTCTCGTCAATATTACATCCCCAGTTGATCAGATAGGGAAGAACTCCCGATTCCTGAACCAGACGCAGGGCGTCTTTCGGCGAAATATGTTTTAAGGAAATCACTTTAATCATGATCAGACTCCTTCATCTCTGTAAAATAATCTTGATGGCTTTCCGCTGGCTGCCGGCATTTAATTTTGCAAAATAGACCCCACTGGCCTGAGCAATACCGGCATCATTCTTGCCATCCCATTCTATCTCGTGCCGACCAACCGCTAAATTTCCCTGGTAAAGCCAGCGAACTCTTTCGCCCAGTAAATTATAGATGAAAATATCAATCGGGGTGCTTTTATTCAATTCAAATAAAATTTTAGTAATGGGATTAAAGGGATTAGGATAATTGGGGTACAATTTAAAAATATCAACCGGCAGAGAGGATTTGGTTTGAATACCTACAATGATCCCAAAATCAGTGATGGATTTTACTATAAATTTCTTTGCTGAGTCCTGTTCCATGAAATACAAAGGAAAACCCAGCCCAATAGTGCTGAGCAAAGAGCTATCTCTAATCGAAGGTGTCCGTACCCCGGACGGTTTCAGGTGATATTGCGGATTCAGGCTTCCGGAAATATAAGAGACTATATTTTCAGCAATGGCGGTAGTATCAAAGATCATCACATTGGGCAGTTTGTGATTGTATAATGAGAAGGTGATTTTTGAGGTGTCCACTGCTAAATCCGGGAAACCGGCCATTCCGGCTGCACCAACGAAATCAGCCGCTGAATTTATTACATATTGATCAATTCCCAGATAGGCCGACCGGAAATCTGCCGAAAAATTATTCAGATAATTCATACCGCTGAAAATAACTTTTCCACCAGCATTCAAATATGTGGCCAGCTCAGTCTGGACATCTGGAACCACCGTCTGGAAATTCACCTCATGATGCCAGAGGATCAGGGAATACTCTCCGAAATCCAAAACACTGGGAGGACGGCCTTCCTGGAATATATCGAATTGAGTAAAAGTATATCCGGAAAGTAAGTCGTTATAAAAACTGTCCACTGCCCCATCGGTGGGCAGCAGCATATGGCTGCCATTCCCGTTGCGGGTTTCATCAACCAGCAATATTCCCTTATCCATCGGAAAATTTGAGAAATTGACATTCCAAAAATCAGACAGTGCTGTGCGGTGATTCCCCTTGATGGCACGGACTGCCACCCGGTAGGTCCCGGCGGCGGGAGGTACTATACTCAAATGAAATCCCTGGATATTCAGACTGTCCAGAAGTGAATAGCCGCCGGATGTTTCTCTTCTCCAGATAAAAAATTGATATTCTCTGAAATCAAAAAACGGAGCCCACTCTGCCTGGATATTACCACTATCAGGTTGGGTGAGGACATTGATCAGCTCCGGACGGTTTAAATAGGTGAAAGCAGCCTTTAAAATTTTATTATCGGGATCAAATTGTACGTTGA
>MESS01000035.1:19913-20020 GCA_001771055.1 Caldithrix sp. RBG_13_44_9 | reverse complement strand
TAGAAGGCACACTGCGTATTTTCAGAATCAGCGAATCCGAGTTGTCATTCCAGTAATGATAATACTTCGCAGCCATCTTCCCGTCACCAAAGATCCATTGATCAAAG
>MESS01000035.1:19747-19889 GCA_001771055.1 Caldithrix sp. RBG_13_44_9 | reverse complement strand
TATCCTTCACAAAAACTGCGAAACTGATCAGTGTCAATATTTTTATGTCTAAAAGGAGAACTGGTTACATAATCCTGCAGCATCTGAAAAAACAGACTGTCACCCATCACATAACGCAGCATATGCAGGACGGTAGAAGCTT
>MESS01000035.1:18984-19722 GCA_001771055.1 Caldithrix sp. RBG_13_44_9 | reverse complement strand
AATATTGTTGGGAGTAGAAGGATCCGCAACATAGATAGTCCCGTTACCCGCTCCGGCCATATGTTGTGATATTTCCTGGTCATAGCCAGTCTGACCTTCCCAGTACTCCCGGTAAATCGCCTGACTATAAGTGGCAAATCCTTCACTCAGCCAGACATGCCCCCAATCCGCAATGGAAATCATATTTCCGAAATATTCATGGGCACTCTCGTGGATCACAATGTTAGAAAAAAAAGAAGGATAATTCATGGTCAGAATAGTCTGATGTTCCATCCCCCCGCTGATCACCGCTTCACAGATTCCATATTTTTCTGCCGGGAATGGGAATCCACCAAACCGTGCCTCTAAGGCCTCATGGATCCTGGGCACCACCAGGTTTAACTGCGCTTGGGCCGCGGCTGAGTGATTGGAAAACAAATAATACTGCAGCGGGATATTTCCGGAAACCAATGATGCGTATACCGATTGTGTTTCCACAAAGGGATGAATATTAATGGAAATATGATAGGGAGTTAAAGCATATTGACTTTTCCAGATATATTTCAGCAGACTGCCTGGCAAAGCAATAGTACTGTCCAGAATCCCATTAGCTGCCACCATATAAGCATCCGGAACGGTAATGGCCAACCGCAGCGAATCGGCTTTATCGGAAGGATGATCCTTACACGGCAGGTAACTGTTGGCATAATACGGCCAGTTATAACTGTAAACCAGTTTCTGATTATTATAGGTGGTGAA
>MESS01000035.1:18202-18822 GCA_001771055.1 Caldithrix sp. RBG_13_44_9 | reverse complement strand
CACCACCATATGGTCAAATAAGTTTAAGATGATAGCAGCAGTGCCATCATGGACTACAATCCCCTCGAGGCCGACAATTCCATCCATGAAATTGTTGTCCATATCAATGGTTAGATCGAGGTCATAAAAAGTGACGTCATAGTACAACTGCTCGGGTAATAAATAGTAAGCTGAAATGGATGATTGAGTGGTGGTCAGGATTAAAACACCACCAAGGCAGACTATCATAGAAACCCAATGCTTCATACCTGAGTCCCCTTTGATATTTTAATCAAAGTTAACAATTTTCCGAAAAAAAACAAGCAGGGATAATTGACGGATGTAAAACAACAGGATTATGGTAGGTCAACTCTATTGGCAATCAATTTATAAAATAATATGGGAAGTCATTTTTTCGCCTGATACCGCCAGCAGGAAGTTTCATGCGGAGGCGAAATTTTACCGATATTAAAAATAAACATCCGGCTGATTTCCGGGCCCATAAATTTAAAGCGCTTTTTGAATTCAACCTGTATGGGTTTTAACCGATTCGGAAGTGAATCCAGATAATTCTGGAAGCCTTTAAACTCTTTCTGAATTCCAAGAATGACACTGGCATTGTGGATCACAGCTTCTATTTT
>MESS01000035.1:16391-18115 GCA_001771055.1 Caldithrix sp. RBG_13_44_9 | reverse complement strand
TCCAACTTCACGGCGCACACCTGCTTAATTCACAAATTTCTCAATAATGTGAATTACAGTCAGTAAAATTAAATTCTTATCCTTTGCCCAGGGTTTAAACCCGGGGCACAAGATTAATTTTCAGAAGCAATACTTCTATCAATTTTGTGAATTAAGCAGGCTAAGTAAATTTTAGACTTAAATGCCACTCGAGAAAACTAAAGTACCTGCGTTAGTCAAACTAGGGCAGATTCATCAGCTGTTGAAGTTGATCTTTACTGATCACTAACAATCCCGGGGAAATCAGCCGGGGAGTTAAAATTTTCCAGTTCATATCCTCAGCAAACACTTCTTTAAAAATAGGAAGTGCCATCTCAAATTTGCCGGTATTAACCAGCGATACTGCCTGCCAGTATTTCATTTCTAAGTTTTCCGGCTGTAATTTCTGCGCTGCTCCGTATTCCTGCAATGCCAGTTTTTCGTCTCCTTTTTCCACTGCCACATCCCCGGCATTCATGTGTTCATAGGCCCGGAATACCTTTAACAATCTTTTAATTTCCTGCACCGGGTCAGGATGATCTTCAACCCGCAAATCAATCAGCCGGTCTTCCCAGATCTTACCGCTGGATTTGCCGCGGACTACCAGCAGGGCGGCGGATTGTTTTCCCCGGATGTCTCCGCCTTCCTCCTGAGCTGCTTCCAACGCAGCTACCATCCGTTCAGCCAGTGGTCCGTTAGCATACCGGAAAGCTTTTTCCATGGCCGACCAGACAGTATTTTTCAGCATCAGATTGGCTTGAACTGAGAAATATTTTCCATAGCTGTGTCCGGCCTCCAAAATGCATTTGCTGCCAGTGTGAGCCGCACTATTCCCCGAGGCATCAATAAAAGCCACCTGACGGAATTCACGGCCTTCATCCTTCTGCAGCAACATTTCCAGCGCTTCCCGGGGAGATCGGCCCTGTTTCATTAACGCCAAACCTTCCGGGCCATAAGCTGGATTCACAAAACTCTGAGTAGCCACCGCCCCCACTCCGGCTTCGGTCCAGGTAACAATGCTGCCTACTGAAAACCAGTGAGACTGCACCGCTGCGCCAATTTCACCGGTTATGGAATCTACTGCCACAATGGAATAAGTGTGGTACAATGGACCGGAAGGCAGGGTCTGACTGTTGAGAATTTCAAAAAAGGTGAAAATGAGGAAGAGCACCAAAAATAATTTCGTCGGCATAAATTATCCTCCAGGAATAATGGCCAAAATAAATGATTTCAATGATTGTTTACATGACTGATCTGAAAAATAATTCTCTGGAAATATCCAACCAGGTAAGGTTTTCAAATTACCTTAGGCTTTCAAAGATATTCTGCAAGTAATCCTTAGATAAAAATCACCCACTATATTTTAAGAGGGGGCATCAGCTGCTTTAGGGATGCCCCATCTATTTTACTTATAGCCAAACAACATGCTGTAAATAATCAAAACGATCATGGAAATTCCGATGAACAGAAAGGAATATCCAAAAATTCTGACCAGCAATAATCTCCTCGGGGAAATTTTAGTCAGAAAAACCTTCTTTTTCAAATCACCGCTCTCTTTTAACCGCTGGTATTCTTCCGGGCGGTCATTTTTATATTCGTCCATTGCCACTAGACCAGTAAAAATCACTGTATCAAGCGGGAATGATTCCGGCCGTAAATGGGTATTGAAAAAGTGAACCGTGAAAATAAATCCAACTGCCAATAAA
>MESS01000035.1:9344-16367 GCA_001771055.1 Caldithrix sp. RBG_13_44_9 | reverse complement strand
GCCACATTAATGAGCCACCCCGGTAAAAAGTGGGTAAAGAATTCCGGAAACCACAGCATCAATCCAGAAAAACCAATAATAAAAACTCCCCAAAACACTGCAAAATAGTCGAACTTCTCCCAGTAAGTCCATCGCCCATATTGCGGACGGGGACCAAAACCTAAGAACCACTTCACAGTACCCACAAAATCTTGCAGGTCCTTTTTATTAAACATCATGGAATTCGCACCAAATAGCATCTGCCGCCAGCTGGCCCTGGTTTTAATTTTCAGGCGAATCACGGAAATGAGGTGCGAGATAAAATATCCAAAGGTGATAATGGCCGCGAAGCGATGGATATTTCCGGCTTCTTCAACACCTCCCAGAAAAGAGGAGAGAGTCTGGGCCCAGGGCATGGAAGCAAATTTCAACATCATCCCGGTGAAAGCCAGAGCAACAAAACTGAGGATAACAAAAATATGGGTCAATCGTTGAACCGGAGTAAACCGCTGAATATAATATCTCTGATGAACTACTTTATGCTGCCGTTTCTCTTTCAGATGTTTGAATGATCTGGGCAGCCACAACAGAGTGTGCAGACCGAAAAACGAAAAAACTCCAATCAACAGCGAAGTCATGGCCCAGAAAGTAAAATGCAGGGTTGGATATTTGATCTTATCATGATGAGTGGCATGAGTAAGATAACCGGTGAAGCGGCGGTTAGCATCCGGGTGACATTTTTTACAGGTTGCCACCACATTCTTAAAACCGACCGCCGATTCCGGATCATCAATTCCTCTGATACTATGTGCACCATGGCAGTCCGAACACCTGGCGGCCTGCAAGTAGCCCAGAGTATAAGTTTTACCATGCATGGTTTGCTGGTAAGTTTCGGATAAGTCCTTATGGCAGGACCCACACTGATCAGTCACTTCAGTTAAAAATTTATCCTGCTCTATCTCCCTTATTCGATGAGCGGAATGGCAATCTTCACAATTGGGTAACTTATGTTCGGTCTTACTTACCAGGGGACTGTGTATGCTGGTGGCAAAATCGTTATAGATCCCGCGGTGACAGGTCGCACAAGTAGCTGGTACATTTCTAAAATGAGTAGATGACCGTTCGTCTTTGCTTTTGAGAATATAATGGGTACTGTGGCAGTCGGTGCATATTGCACTGGGCAGTAAGCCTTTTTTGACTAATCCTAGGCCGTGCACACTTTTAGAATAATCCACCAGTATATGCCCCTGACTGGTCACCAGCCGGGCGGTTTGGGTTAATTTTTCATGACAATCTCCACACAGCTCCGGAATTTTACTGCGATATGTACGATCATTTTCATCCAGTCGCGATAAGATGGTATGTTTACCGTGACAATCAGAACAGTAAGGTGCGGAGGGATCTTTTTCAAAATAAGCTTTGCCATGTTCACTACCAAAATAATCTTCAGCAATCTGGGCATGGCATTTTGAACAATCCACCCGCCCGACCGTATCGCAGGGTCGTTTATGTCCCACTGTAATATCAGAATGGCACTTGACGCAGGGAATATTCTTGTGCATTGAGCTTTGAATATCGTCCTGCTTAACCGCTAGGGATACTTTCTGCCCATCCACCATTTTGTGGATGTTTGGATTATTATGGCATTGCAAGCATTCCCTATCGGAGGTCCGAATCACCAGATTGGTGACATTCACCCGATGGGGCGGATGACAATCAGTGCAAGCAGGAATGGCGCCAGGTTCACTCTCCCATAACTCGCCCCGGATCACTTTGGTGTGCACTTGTTCGATCCGGGCATGACATTTCATGCAGGTCTGAGCAATATTGTTGGCAGAAATAGTAGAACGCGGACTGGTATGCGGAAGCACCAGGTGGTTGCCGTGACAATCATTGCAGGTGGCAGTAACAATTAATCCCTGCTTAAATAGTCCCTCTCCATGAATACTCTCGGTGTAGTTGGTTAAGATATCCTTCTCCGGGATATTATAAATTCGGGCCACCGGAGCATCCTCGCGGTGACATTTGCCGCACAGGAGTGGGATATTCATCTTATAGGTTCGTGACTCTACATTAGAGGGTGGCAGGATATCATGTTCTCCGTGACATTCCTTGCAGGTAGGGGCATAGGGTGCACCTCTTTTCAATGCCATACCATGGATGCCGGCATAAAATTCCTCATCGGCATCGCTATGGCAATTACCGCAGTTGACAAGCTCCAGCCTTTCGGGATGAGGAAATTCTTCCACATCGGCATCGGGGTGACAACTGATGCAATCCTGCTCCCGGTGCACTGATAATCCATATTTTTTCGCATCGACAAATAATGAAATAGTGCGTCCGCGTCTTTCAGCGGTCAATTCCGGATCGGAATGGCACATCAAACAATCTTCATTGGTAGCCGGCCATAGATTCTCCAGCGGTAAACCAAAAAAAATTGCACAGATGTACATCAATCGGAAATATTTCATCTAATTTTCCTTCTTTAATCTATGGTGAAATGATCAAATATTTTCTGGTGAATCTGGTAGAAAAACTGGCCATTGAAGGTCGATGCTAATTTTATCCGGCGACATTAATCATCAATATATATTTTTGAACAAAATTAGTCAATCGGTTTTATTTTTCTAATTGGCTGAAAATGTTGAAAATTTGGTTTAAATTATTCAGAACTTTATCTAAACCTCGACGTATTTTTTTATATTTTTCAGGGAATATAAAAGAGCATTCAATTGATTCCGTTTAAGTTTAAATACCAGTTCCGGTTCCTCGAATTCTGGAAGAATATCAAAACCTTCCCGTTTTCTTCCAGGTTATTCCTGGTCTGGGCAGTCGGTTGGATAATCAATTTTTATTCCATATTATTTGCCTACAACAGCATTTTCCCCATCTGGGTGTTACTGTTGTGCATTACCTGTTTTTTCTGGTTTAAATTTAGCCGGGAGTTAATAACAAGACTCAATCCACCTTCAGAAATCATTTTTCTCCTACTGTTACTTTTTTATTTACTTCATTATGGCTGGTCTTTTCTCTTCATGAATGAAGAACCGACTCTGGCAGTGCTTCCTGGTGGAATTTTACTACTCATACAAATTTTATGGTTAATCAATCTCCTTACCCTGTTCAGCCTGATTCTCACTCAGAATAGTAAAAATCAGATCTGGTTCATTATTTTCTATCTATTTTTAGGATTCATTGGTCTTCAAGTCCTGCGTCTGAATGAGCCTACCTACTGGTATTTCTTTCAATTTATCCTGTTTTTACTGCTGTTTCGAAAAACCTCCTGGGCAGAATCTCTTACTCAGATTGAGTGCTGGTTGAGTCTGGTTATCCTTGTTATTTTTTATTTGAATCTTCATACCCTTCCCGATTTATATTTTTCGGAACTGGAGGTGAAAAGTCTATCCTGGTATTTCCTTCCCAAAATGGTATCTCATTTTTTAAAATTATACCTGCTGGCAATTTTAGTAAAGATCCCTTTTGTGCTGATATATCATCATGCCGCTCTGCACCGCAAGCTGCAGATTGCCGGGTGGCTGCAGTCCAGCATCCCCCAATTCATTCAATTGTTCCTACTGCTTTTGCTTTTTTACTTTTTTATCGCCGCCTGGCAAGCAGAAAACCTGAAAAAAACCATTATCCAGCTGTTAGAAACAGCCAATACCCGCCAGGGGAAATCACAACTTACCATCCACCAGGTAGATCTGAAATATTCAACCAGGGAAACACAGATTCCGGGATTTGAAACCATCACTCTTCCTGAAGATCTGCCGGCATCGGCGGTGCTGGAATTAAAAAAGGTAAATAATCCGGACCAAATAGAATTTTTTGCCTGTTATCAATCACTCCTGCAGGATGATTCCTATTTTACATTTGTCAAAATCGATACCTTTTTTCTGGCAGCTCTCAAAAAGAATTTTGTGAACATCTCTGCCAATGGATTGATCACTTATCCCTTCACCTTAGAATCCTGGGACTCGGTTTTTTATAAAATTCGCGGCTGGGTTAGTGAGGAAAAACCGCAGGGATTGAAAGTTTTTCCTTTCGGTTTGACACCGCATACCTTTCCTGGTATTCATTCAATCAGATTGACTGATACCGGAGAAAAACAGAGTCAGCGCTTGAAGCAGGGAACCGTGAAAATCATGAACCAGAATGTTTTCACAGCCGGCCGGGTTTATACCCGCTTATTGGATCACAATTTTAAGAGAATAGGATATTGGAACTTTGAAACGGTTATAGTTCTTGATATTCCATTTTTCAAATCTCCGGTGATGCGGCAATTTCTTTTCTGGTTATTTATCTATGCGCTGATTAACATTTTTATCATTCAAAGGGTGATTAAATTCGGGAATCGAATAAACCAGATCATTTTGCAAAAGTTTAATCTTCTCACTCAGGGCATCCGCCAGATCTCCAGTGGAAATTTGGACCATAAGATTTCCATGGAAGGTGAGGATGAATTTGTTGAACTGGCCGAACGCTTCAATTCCATGGGATCCGAATTACAAAAGAAGATCTCCGAAGTGCGGGAAAAAGACCGGCTGGAGTATGAATTGCGGATTGCGCGGGAAGTGCAGATAAGCCTGCTGCCGCAGACCCTGCCACAAATTCCTGGATACCAACTAAGTGCCCGAATGAATACTGCCACTGAAGTGGGCGGGGATTTTTACGATGTGCTACAGTTGGATGGCCATAATTACCTTTTCGTCATCGGTGATGTTTCCGGTAAGGGGACTTCGGCCGCCTTTTACATGGCTCAGTGCATCAGCCTGATCCGCTTCTCCCGCCAATTTTCCCATGATCCCCGGGAGATTTTGATCAGATTGAACCGCTATTTTTCTGATCCCATGATTGATAAACAGATTTTTGTCACCGCGGTAATTGGTCTGCTCGATCACCAAAAAAATCAGATGATCCTGTTACGGGCAGGTCACAACCGACCCATGCTAATTCCGGCCGATACCACTCTGGCAGTCGCAGAAATAAAAATGCCGGGATTAGGGATTGGTCTGGAACGAAAAGGTGATATTTTTGAAAAGACTCTGAAGAGTAAACTAATTCACCTTGCTAAAGGCGACACTCTGTTTTTCTACTCAGATGGATTGGTGGATGCATATTCTGATGGTCAATCTGCTGAAGTTCCCTCCGGTAAAGCCGATTTTTATGGTGATGAACATTTGATAAATTTACTCCGCACCCTGCGCGGAAAGAATCCTTCCGAGATTCAGGAAAGAGTAACCTCCGAACTTGCCGCTTTCTATGGGAATTCTCCACTGATTGATGACATGACCATGTTGATATTGCAAAGGACGAAAGAATAAAAAGATATTTTGCGAATCATAGTCTTATCTCTTAAGAACCTGGAAAAATATAGACCACACAGTAGTGATTGACATTCGGGAAACACATTTATAAATATCAAAAAAAACACTATTACCGAATTTTCATTTGCGTTATCGGTATTTAGACTCTAATTTCTCTCGCTTTTTTTAAAAAGAACTACCGAAAGAAGTATCTCCGAAACAGCTGGACCTTTTTAAAATTTACTACCTTTTTTATTCAGCTTGATTTCTCTCAGCTGAATCCAACATTCACTCTCAAAAAGGATGCTCAAATAAGCGTACTATTTGGGCCATTGAAATTTTTGGTATAAACGAAATATCAACATATAACATTAGCAAAAGGAGATCACTTATGTCAGACCAACCAAAAAACAAGAGCAACAGTAAATTTTATCATCCAACTGCTGAAGTAATTGAAAATTCAATTATTCGTGAGTATGAATCGCTCTACAAAAAATCAATTGAGAATCGTGAAGAATTCTGGGCTGCGGAAGCCGAAAAGCTGGAATGGTTTACCAAGTGGGACAAAGTTTTAGATGACAGCAAGAAACCATTCTATCATTGGTTTGTGGGCGGAAAATTTAATATTGTGCATAATGCGGTGGACCGGCATCTGAAGAACTGGCGCCGCAATAAACTGGCATTGATCTGGGAAGGTGAACCAGGTGATTTGAGAACCTTCTCCTATCATGCCCTCAACCGGGAAGTGAGCAAATTTGCCAATGTGCTTAAAAGTATGGGAGTGCGAAAAGGGGATATTGTCACCATTTATATGCCGCAGATACCGGAGCTGCCTATTGCCATGCTGGCTTGCGCTAAAATTGGAGCTGCCCACAGCGTGGTGTATGGAGGATTCAGTGTGGAAGCCCTGGCAGAACGGATTGAAGATGCTGACAGCCGGGTGCTGATAACGGCCGACGGTGGGTGGCGTCGTGGTAAGATCACCGACCTGAAATCTATCGCCAACGAAGCGATGAAACGTTCACCGACCATCGAAGTATGCATCACGGTAAAAAGAACCAACCAGGAAGTATATATGGAAAATGACCGCGATTTCTGGTATCATGACTTGATGACCCTGCCCATTGCCAGTCCCAAATGTGAAACCGAAGTGATGGATGCTGAAGATCCGCTGTTTATTCTTTATACCTCCGGCACCACCGGCCGGCCCAAAGGCCTGCTTCATACCCACGGCGGCTATGCCGTCTATACCTCCACCACCCACCGCTATGTGTTTGATATCAGGGAAGAAGACCGCTGGTGGTGCGCCGCTGATCCGGGCTGGATCACCGGTCACAGTTACATGGTATATGGGCCGCTGATCAATGGGGCCACTATTATGATGTATGAAGGAGCTCCCAATCATCCCTATCCCAACCGCTGGTGGCTGATGATCGAAAAATACGGGATCAACATCTTATATACCTCACCTACTGCCATCCGGGGACTGATGCGTTTCGGAGAGGCCTGGCCCAACCGGCATGACCTCAGTTCACTGCGCCTGCTGGGATCGGTGGGTGAGCCCATCAATCCCGAGGCCTGGCGCTGGTACTATCGGGTAATTGGAAAAGAGAAATGTCCTATTATGGATACCTGGTGGCAGACTGAAACCGGCGGATTCATGATAACCCCGCTTCCCATTACCCCCTTAAAACCGGGATCCGCCACCAAACCCTTTTTCGGCAACGAGGTGGGGGTA
>MESS01000035.1:2998-9337 GCA_001771055.1 Caldithrix sp. RBG_13_44_9 | reverse complement strand
ATCACGGGAAAGAAGTGCCTACCGGTGAGGAGGGTAAACTGGTCATCAAATCTCCCTGGCCGGGCATGGCCAGAACGATCCACAAAGATCCCGAGCGTTTTCAGGAATTATACTGGAAAGACTATAAAAAACAAGGCTGGTATAAGGCAGGAGACTCAGCCCGGATGGACGAGGATGGTTATATCTGGATCATTGGCCGGATTGATGACGTGATCAAAGTATCCGGCTATCGTTTGGGAACGGCAGAGATCGAAAGTGCCCTGGTAAGTCACCCGCTGGTAGCAGAAGCAGCGGTGATCGCCATTCCCCATGAGTTAAAAGGACATGCCATTCATGCCTTTGTATTGCTGAAGGCCGGCAAAACCGGCAGCAAACAGTTGGCTGAGGAATTGAAGGAACATGTAAGTCATGAAATGGGACCGATTGCCCGGCCGGAGGAGATTATCTTTGCTGACACCCTCCCCAAGACCAGAAGCGGAAAGATCATGCGCCGGGTATTGAAAGCACGCGCCATGGGTCAGGATGCCGGTGACCTTACTACCTTAGAAGAATAGATCCATAAATGCAAAAGGGGTTCAGAAATGAACCCCTTTCTTTGCTTTTTACTTAGCGAATTTCTTGTACCGTTCGTTGATGCGACCCCAGTGGAGATTGGCCAGAAAATTATCTATGTAGACAGCCCGACCTGGTCCATCTTTATGATAATAAGCATGCTCAAATACGTCACAGGCAATCAAAGGAATTCCACCCCAGATGGCTCCGTATTGATGCTCATCCACCAGCACATTGAGCAATCGGCCGCTGTATAGCTTATCAAAAACCAGCAGTCCCCAACCACTTAATTTTGCAGAAATCGCCGCGGCCTTAAAATCTTCTTTCCATTTTTCAAAAGAACCAAAATCTTTTTTAATGGCGGCCAGCACTTCGGGACCTTCGGAAGAATCCCCATCCCCGCCCAGGTTCGACCAGTAAATGTCGTGCAGCAAAGTGCCGGAGTGATTCCAGGTAAGGCGGCGTTTCAGTTCACCAATTTGACTGTAATTCCCATTGGCGGCAGAGCGGTCGGCAGATTCCAATTCCTTCTCAATGGTATTTAAAGCGACCACATACCCTTTATGATGTTTATTATAATGCCAGTCGGTGGTCTCAGGAGAAACCACTTTCTGAAGCAGCGATTTTGCTTCTTCATCTGAGTACGGACGGGGATTGAATTTCCATTCATAAGCCATGATAGATCTCCTTATTTATTTAAATGATTGATTGAATGATACAGTTAAATGATTTGCCAGTCTAATGATCCGGAAAGACTGACAATTTCTTTTTAGCAACATTCACTAAACAAAAAAAAGAATAAAAAGTTTCCTCCCCCCATTCCAACGGAGGCAGGGAGTCAGGATATGGTTTTAGATTATTTTTTAAAGCTGAGGTTACACCATCGGGGTACTTTTGTCAATTTCTTCAGTGCGATGATAGGAGCAGCATAGGATATCAAAATCCCGCAAGTTTCGTACCGGATCGTAATCCTCCTCGAAGCGCAGCCGGCACTCCCGGGCTTTGTTTTCACCCTGCGGACACAAAATATTCATCACCGGACAATATTTGGGATCTTCTTTCTCTTTCATAAATTCGTGCTCGATCTTGTAGTTCTAACTGCACACAATATAAACAATGATCAAATTTTAACACAAGTAAAATCACTTTTTATAAAAACTAAGTCCATAAAGACCGGAAGTAAAGCGGTATTTGGAATATGGTATATGGTATACGGGAAAAGGGTAAAAGGCACAAGGATCAAGGAAAAAGGCTAAGGGTAAAAGGTAAACATTAGAGGTTTTTGTATTTTGTATTTTGTATTTTGTATTATCTTTTGTCTTTTGTCTTGTAATCTGGCCTTCTTGCCTACTGCCAACTGTGTTATTATCATTACCCTCGGTGGTTAATTATTTTTTATTAATCAAGCCAGTATTGACTTCTGAGCCCGCTCCCGGCCAGTGGATGTTAAAAACAGTATTTCCTCCCGGTTAAGCAGCAGATTTCCTTTTTCCCCACTCCTGATCACCCTTTGGGCAAATTGCAGTTCCCAATAAAGATGTTCAGGTAAATTAGCGATATGGCATTCTATGGCCGCCTCTGGTAATCCTTCATGATTAAAGAGGTGTACCAGCAGCATCTCTAATGCAAATTCAATCCGTTGCCGGCGCCGCCTTCGGGCAATGGCAATCAAACCTCTATCTGGTGCGAATAAATAGACGGCCAGGAAAATTAAGCCAATCATGCTGGAAATCGATCCGGCAATGGAGGCATCCAATAGATGGGCTACCCAGTAACCCATAATCGATCCTGCCGCCCCCAACAAAGAACTGAGGATTAATAAGAGAGAGAGTCGATCGGTGAGCAGATAGACTGAGGCCGGCGGGCCAATCATCAAGGCCACTACCAGAATAGAGCCTACTGCATCAAATGCACCCACAGCAGTAATGGATACCATAGACATCAGGCCATAATGGATCAAAGCCGGGGAAAATCCCAGGGCCATGGCTAAACCGGCATCGAAAGTGGCCACTTTTAATTCTTTATAGAACATAATAATAAGCACAATATTGATGAACATGATTCCACCCATCAGATACAAGGCCCGGGGGCCAAAATCCCGGCTAAAAATAATGAAACGATCGAAAGGAGCAAAGGCCAGTTCCCCCAGAAGAACCGAATCGGTATCGAGATGGATATCTCCACTGTAACGTGAAATGAGAATCACACCTATGCTGAATAGTACTGGAAAGATCAGGCCGATTGCGGTATCCTCCCGCACCAGCCGGGTGCGGTTCAACAGCTCTACCAGGCTGACAGTAAGCACCCCGCTGAGGGTGGCGGCAATTACTAAAAATGGGGAAGTGAGATCCCTGGTCAGAAAAAAAGCCAGAACGATTCCCAGCAGAATAGAGTGACTGATGGCATCGCTCATCATAGCCATGCGGCGAAGCACCAGAAAAACTCCTGGCAGCGCACAGGCAATCGCTACCACCACCGCGATTAACTGAATTTCGAATTGAGCGCTGGTCATGCTGAAGTTTCCCCTCTATCCGATATCTGAATGGCTTGCTCCATCCCGCAGGCAGTGAGCACCCAGTTTCCATCTGCTTTCTGTTCTACCCAGCCGCGGGTTTTTAATTCTTTCAAACTCCGGTCCACTCCGCCATGACCGATACTCATGGTGCGCAGGACTTCAATGGGATGGCCATGTTCAGTACCCTGGTGCTGGCGGGCCAGAATATAAAGGTCACTGAGCACTGCCTCGATCTGCAATTTACGCCGGTTTCGCTGCTCTGCCGCCCAGCGCCAGAGTAAACCACGGTTCGGGGCCAGCAGAATGGAAAAGAGCACCAGGGCACTGATACAGAGAACAATGGTTGGACCGGTAGGTAAACGCGGAGTCATACTGCTGATCACTGCCCCACCCACTCCAGCCAGGGCTCCGAAGAGACTGCTCAGGAACACCATAGCACCAAGCCGATCTGTCCATTGGCGGGCAGCTGCTGCCGGCGCTACGACCATAGCGCTCATTAACACTACCCCCACCGTCTGCAGACCAACCACAATAGCAATCACCAGCAGACTGGTGATCAGGATATCGAGCAGCTGCACCGGGAATCCCAGGCTGGCCGTAAAATCGGGATCGAAACTGAGAATTTTAAATTCTTTCCAGAAGATGATTACCAGCAGCAGCACAATGCTGCCGAGAACTAACATCGTGAGAACATCACTTTCCAGCAGGGCGGCGGCCTGTCCGAATAAAAATTTATCCAGGCCGGCCTTATTGGCGTATGGCTGGCGCTGGATAAAAGTCAATAATACCAAACCAAATCCAAAAAAAACTGACAGGATGAGTCCCAGTGCACTGTCATTTTTAATACGGGTGGTACGGGTGATGGATAGTATCAAGAAAGTCCCCAACCATCCGGCCAGCGCTGCTCCCACCACCAACACCGGCGAAGCCTTGGACCCGGTGAGCAGAAAAGCCAGCGCAATGCCGGGCAACGCTGCATGAGAAACAGCATCCCCCAGCAGACTCTGTTTTCGCAGCACGGCAAAACTGCCCAGTGCACCGCTGACAATCCCCAGGATCCCGGAGCCCATGGCTACGGTCCGCAGGGTGTAATCCATAATTAAATTTTGCAGTAATTCAATCATATTCTCTGTTAAACGTTAGTCGGAGCTCCGGCATTTTGATGAGTGTGATGAGTTAAAAATGCCACTTTACCACCATAGGCCAGTCGCAGATTCTTTTCAGTGAAAACCTCAGACACCGGACCGCTGGCAATCCTTCTGACATTGAGCAACAAGACCCAATCAAAATATTCGGTCACGGTCTGCAGGTCATGATGAACTACTAGCACGGTTTTCCCGGCCGCCCGTAGTTCCTTCAGCAGACTGACAATTGCTTTTTCGGTGGTAGCATCCACTCCCTGGAAAGGTTCATCCATAAAATAAACCATGGCATCCTGCACCAGAGCGCGGGCCAGAAAAACGCGCTGCTGCTGTCCTCCGGACAATTGACTGATCTGCCGTTTCAGGAAATCAGCCATTCCTACCTTGGCCAGGGCTTCTTCCGCCCGTTGATGATCCTCTTTTCCGGGCCGGCGAAACCAGCCCAGCGTTCCATAGCGGCCCATCATCACCACATCCAGCACATTGGTGGGAAAATCCCAGTCCACACTGCCCCGCTGCGGGACGTAAGCCACCAGCTGGCGCTGCTGGGAATAAGGCTTACCATAAATAAGAACCCGCCCGGCCGAAGGCTTGACCAATCCCAAAATCGCTTTGATCATGGTAGTTTTCCCGGCACCGTTTGGTCCAATGATGGCCTGCAGAATACCACCCGGAACAAGCAGATCCACATCCCATAAAACGGGCTTTTCCCGGTAGGCCACTGTCATATCCTCTACTTCTATGGCAAAAGTTGTCTGACTGTTTTTCATCGCTGTCCTTAATTCTTAAGGTATTCTGATTTCAAAATATTTTTTCGAATATACCATTTTTACTGAATAAGAGCATTAACAATTGTATCAATGTTATAGCGCACCATGCCCGGATAGCTCCCTTCGGGTGTTCCAGCCGAGCCCATGGCATCGGAGTAAAGACTCCCGCCAATTTTTACCTTAAATCCCCGGGCCTGTACCGCCGCCTGCAGGGCCTCTATGTAGCGGGGCGGTACCGAACTCTCCACAAAAACCGCCGGAATTTTTCGTTCGACAATATACTGCGCCAGATTCTGGATATCAGCTGTTCCGGCTTCAGCTGCAGTGCTGATCCCCTGCAGTCCGCGCACTTCAAATCCATAGGCGCGTCCGAAATAGTTAAAGGCATCGTGGGCAGTAATCAACACTCGTTTTTCCACCAGCACCCTCATGGCCTGCTGGTGAACATAGGCATCCAACTCTGAAAGGATCTGCAGATAAGCAGCGGTATTGCGGTGGTAGATCTCAGCTGAAGCAGTATCCAGAGCGACGAGATTCTTACTGATATTTTTTACTCCTTCCATCCACAGTCCGACATCGAACCAGATATGCGGATCATAATTCCCCTGAAAAGCTGGCGGTGAAAGAAGTGAATCACGTGCAATCCCACTGCTGATGGCGGCAGTTTTCACCCGGCGCTGCATCTGTTCAAACACCTCACTCATCTTTCCTTCCAGATGCAATCCGTTATAGAAAATAATGTCTGCATCGGCCATGCGGATTACATCGCCTTCGCTGGCTTTATAGAGATGGGGATCCACGCCCGGTCCCATCAACGCCCGTACCTCCACCCTTTCACCACCGACATTCCGCACTGCATCGGCAATCATACCGGTGGTGGTGATTACCCAGATCTTTCTTGAACTGAAATCGGCTTTACTGTCAGCCTGCTGGTCTTGCAAAACGCAACCAGTTGATATCAATGCAAAAATTAATATGATCCTAATCAGATTACGCATTCAGCTCTCCACTAAGTAAAAAAAGTTGTCATTTTAATACTGGTTCAGATACCACATTCATTCTGAGAAAAAACAATATTAAATAAACTAAAATGTATTCGGGAATCCAGCAAAAAATTTTACCCATTTGCCGGTGACAATTCAGCTATTTTTTATGGCATTGATACTATGCTGTCCCGGCTGGTTTGTTTGGTTCCGGGAAAACCATTACCACAGTTGTTTCAATTTTGGAAAAAATTTATGGTTGGCAGCAGGGAAAGGAAATTCATCAATTTGACAGGGAAGGATCCAGCGGTGATCGACCGGCCCCTTCAACCGGATTCTTCCTGACCGATAGCGGCATAAAAATATTTCCATCACTA
>MESS01000035.1:260-2962 GCA_001771055.1 Caldithrix sp. RBG_13_44_9 | reverse complement strand
GATGGTCAGATATTTCGATCTGTAAATTTACTTCTTCTTTTATTTCCCGCAGACAGGCCTGCCTGGCAGTTTCTCCTGCCTGAATTTTTCCTCCCGGAAATTCCCATAATCCTCCTAACAACCCGGAATGAGGTCGCCGGGTAATCAATAAACGACCATTTTTCTGCACCACTGCAACCGCAATGTGATGTTGCGGGGTTTCCGGTCGGACAACTTTCTTAGGATAATCCTTTTGACGGCCTGATTTATATGCCTGGCAAAAAGATGATACCGGACAAACTGCACATTGGGGATTCCGGGGTCGGCAGACAATGGCACCTAATTCCATCACAGCCTGATTAAATTGTCCGGGGTTTTTCGGATTAAAGACATATTCCACTGCCTGTCGAAATATTTTGTGCGCCGTGGATTGATTGACCGGTTCCTTCATGGCGAACAACCTGGACAGCACCCGTTTCACGTTCCCATCCAGCACCGGATAAGATGCATTAAAGGCCAGGCTGCTGACCGCAGCAGCAATGTACTCCCCCACTCCCGGCAGCTGCCGGAATTGGGAATATTCCGCCGGAACATATCCCTGGAATTTCTCGGCCACTATTCCGGCTGCCTTATGAAGGTTCCTCGCCCGTCCATAATACCCCAGCAATTCCCAGGATTTTAAAACCTGCTGGAGGTCCGCCGCCGCGAGCGAATGAATATCCGGATATTGTCGGAGAAAATCAGAATAGTAATTGAGAACTGTATTTACCTGGGTTTGCTGCAGCATTACTTCCGATACCCAGATGTGATAGGGATCAGCAGTTTCCCGCCAGGGCAGCCGGCGATAATTTTCACGGTACCAGCTTTCCAGCCGCTTCTTAAACAGCGGCAGTTTTTCAACTGGAATAATTTTACTGAATCTTTTCACAGAACCGGACCTGCTCAGAGATCTTTCCGGAAAGTAAAATTCTTTTCCATATGGTCAGAAATGGCGCGGGCATGCTGGCGGGAATTTTCAATGAAAAATCTGGAGGTTTCCATGCCTCCGCACACCACTCCCGCCAGATAAATTCCCGGCCGGTTGGTCTGGAGGGTATCCGCATCAAAACAGGGAGTCAGATAATTATCACTGCCCAGGCTTATTCCAATTTGCCGCAGCAGCTCAAAATCCGGATGATAACCAGTCATGGCAAAGACAAAATCATTATCCAGGGTGATCTGGCCGGAAGGAGTTTGCACCACAACCTGCTGCTCCATGATGCGCTGGACACTGGAGTTGAAATACGCTTTAATGGATCCTTCTTTGATCCGGTTTTCGATATCCGGCTTCACCCAGTATTTGATGCTGTCTTTCAATTCTGATTCGCGGATTATCATACTCACTTTTGCTCCCACCCGGAAGAGTTCCAGGGCTACATCCACCGCAGAATTTCCTGCCCCAATCACCGCTGCTTCCCGATAGGCATATGGATGAGGCTCATCATAATAATGTTTTACCTTATCCAGCTCTTCACCGGGAATCCCGAGCAGATTAGGATTATCATAATATCCGGTAGCAACGATCAGCTGGGCAGCCAGATACTCCTTGCGGGTGGTGGACACCAAAAATTTACCCGGCTCGCCCTTAACATTGAGCACCTTTTCATAGGTTCGAATATTCAATTTCCAGGAATCAGCCACCCGGCGGTAATATTCCAGCGCTTCCCGGCGGGTCGGTTTATTCCCATGAGAGATAAATGGGACCTCACCTATTTCCAGCCGGTCAGATGTTGAGAAGAAGGTCATGTTGATGGGATAATGAAAAATAGAATTCACCAAACATCCCTTTTCTATGATAAGATGAGAAAGCTTGCGATTTTTGGCTTCAATGGCACAAGCCATACCAATAGGCCCGGCGCCAATAATTAACACCTCCCGCAATTTTTCCGGTTTACTCATTCCACAACCTTTTCGTCAACCCACTCTGCCATGAAAACATTGGTGTCGCCTTCCTTCTGGTTGAAGCGGTTAGAACAGAAGACCAGATATTTCCCGTCGGCGGTGAAGATAGGAAATCCATCGAAGGTCTCATTATAAGTAATGCGTTCCAGACCGCTGCCATCGCTGCTGATCATATACAGATCAAAATTCCGGGGATTTTCACTCCGGGCATTGGAAGAAAAAATGATCCGCCGGTTATCGGGATGAAAAAACGGAGCGAATGAGGCTTTGCCAAAATTGGTCACCTGCCGGATGTTTTTCCCGTCAGCATCCATCACATATATTTCCAGGGTAGTGGGACGAACCAGACCGTTTTTAACCAGGTCCTCATAATCGGCCAGTTCTTTTTCAGTCTTCGGCCGGCTGGCCCGGAAAACAATCTGTGAACCATCCCAGGAGTAGAATGGCCCCCCGTCGTATCCTTTCTCGAAAGTGAGGCGCTGCTGATTACTGCCATCCAGTTCCATGGTATAAATCTCGGGATCTCCGGTTCGCAAAGAGGTAAAAACGATTTTATCTCCGCGCGGAGAGACCGTGCCCTCGGCATCATAACCCGGGGTGTCAGTTAGAGATTTAAGTATTGTTCCCTGCAGATTGGCCAGAAAAATATCATAACTCTCATATAATTTCCAAACATATCCTTTGGACATGTCAGGGGTCGGGGGACAATTATCATCCGCCAGGTGGGTGGAGGAATATAATACCGTGGAATCCCCGGGAAGGAAATACCCGCAGGTAGTGCG
>MESS01000035.1:0-161 GCA_001771055.1 Caldithrix sp. RBG_13_44_9 | reverse complement strand
TTTTAATCCTTTCGCTACATAAATAGGCGATAAAGTTATAAATAATTTCCAACTCAGGCAAATGGTAAGATACAGAGTGGTACAGCCTTATACCGCTATAACGTTATAACGGTATAAAGGTATAACGGTATAGCGTGGCGCATTGTCAGCGCAGGCGGGAG
>MESS01000034.1:3350-5630 GCA_001771055.1 Caldithrix sp. RBG_13_44_9 | reverse complement strand
CCTGTTGCCAGTAAATCCAATTTTCCGGTATCCCATAATCTGCCGGTAAATGGTTGTACCCGCAGGGCATTCAAATTATTAAACAAGTTTCTGGCTTCAAAAAATAATCCCAGTTGTGTTCCCAGCAGCGGCCAGCGTTTTTCCGCTCTCATATCCACTGTTCCAGTCCAGGGCATCCGGGCTGAATTGGGTTCAATGAACAAGGTCGGATCATCGGTCACCGGCGTATATGGGAAGCCCGAAGCATACTGGATGACAAAGTTCAGGTTTAAATTAGAAAAGAAAGCATTCTCCCAGAATGAAGCGGTCTGGCGCTTAGGATAGGTGAAAGTGACCGAGGCACTGATGATATGCCGGCGGTCGAAATCCAGCGGATATTCCTGCTTAACTTCTTCTAATCCAAAATAGGCATTGTAAGCTGCATCAGTAGGAAAGGAGGCATTCCCGGTAGCTACTGAGTAGGAATAATTCAAAATCCCGCTGAAGTACCGTCGGGGATTAACCCGCCAGGAAAAATCGATTCCTTTTACACTGCCATAGTCGATATTGGTAAAGATGGAATAGCGGTAAATCAATTGTTTGCGGTAAAAATAAGTTCCCAGCAAATTCTCTAAATCCTTATAGAAAGCAGTAAACTCCAGCACACTATAGGAGCTGGCCTGGAATTTAATCCCCGCCTCATAGCTCACTGTTTTTTGTGGTTCCACTCCCGGATTTCCCAGGATGACAAAAGCTTCGTTGCTCAGATTTTCCGGATCCTGATAGATCAGGTTGCTGTAGATGTCAGCAAAATCCGGAAACTGAAAAAAATGACCATAGGCAAAATGAAAAATAGTCTCTTCCGAGATGGGGAAGGCCATTCCCAGGCGGGGGCTGAACTGATAACTGGCGGGCACCTCCTGTAACTCGGATAGCGGATTATCGATCTCTTTCCAGGCCCGGGCTTGTACATCCACATAATCCAGCCGCATCCCGGCATTGATGATCAGATAATCATATTCCATTTTATCCTGCAGGTAAATTGACCCTTCCAGGGGATTGTAATCCAGGGGGATACTGCGGTTGGCACCACCTTCCTCCGGCCAGGGCTCCAGTCTTTTAAGGGATCGCAAGTCGTGATATTTCATTTCGCAACCGGCTTTTATTTCATGATGCAATCCGGCCTGATAATTCAGATCTCCCTTAATAGAATAGAGATCCGTTTCTGATTTGATATAGAGATCGTCTGTACCACGGATGTAAAATTCCAACTCATTGTCCCGTTCTCCCTTCTGGTATTCAGTGTCCGGATTTTTAAAGCGGTCATTTTCCCAGTCCCACACTCCAAATTCACTATTCTGGCTGGAGAGTGATAAGTTGAGAGTGTAAAACATCCGGGCAGAAAGGGTGTGGGAAATATTCAGAATATGGCGCCGTTGATTGAGGTTATTCATTCCCTGATCTTCCGGCAGATATTTCCAGGCGTGACTGTAGACCTGGAAAATGCGCTCACTGAAATTTTCAGTATAGTTCAGTTTCATGGTGGGAGAAGCATAAAAAGTCAATTTAGCAAAGTAATTCCGCTCCAGGTCGAAACCGTGGGGAAGATAGGAATCAGAATTGCCATATTGACCGGAAAAGAAAAACGAGAGTTTTTTCAGGCCAGGAAAGGGTCCGCTGAATGATCCCTGGATTTGACCGGGAGTGTTGATCAGGGTAGGGTACCCCTGAAAATTTTCAGCAGGTGCCTGATAAGTCAATCTTTCTCCGGTGTTGGCATCGACTACCGGATTTTTATCTTCCACCAGCGCATCAGGCTGGCGGTAGGGTGAGGTATTCAGATAACCGCTGGTGATCTCCAGGCGGCCATCATAACTCTCAGATGCTTCCTTGGTCACGATGTTGACAATCCCGGACATCACATTTCCATATTCAGCATTGAATGTTCCACTGATCACCACCATTTCATCGATGGCATCCTCCCCCAGCGAGAGACCCAGGTTTCCGGAGATCTGCTGGCGGGTTTGATCACTCTCTTCCAGTTCGTTATCAAATCCTCCCTTCAATGGATCATCTACTGCCACACCATCAATTAAATAGGCAATTTCTCCGGCCCGTCCGCCGCGCATGTGCAGACGGCCGGCGGCATCCTTGGTCACTCCGGCCTGCAAGGACAGAACATCCTTAAAATCCCTTACCGGAAGATCCAGCAGCTCTTTACTGTTGATGTAAGTCTGCTTGGAAGTGATATCCTTCTGGATCAGCGGCCGTTCGGCTACCACCACCACTTCTTCGCCCAGG
>MESS01000034.1:2019-3334 GCA_001771055.1 Caldithrix sp. RBG_13_44_9 | reverse complement strand
AGCGGATCTCCATACTGGTTGTTAAATCCACCGAGACTTTGATATTTTTCTTGGTCAGCTTCTGGTAGCCCAGCATGGTCACTTCCAGATCATATTCCCCCGGGGGGATATTGAGAATCAGGAAATTCCCGTCATAGTCGGAAGAAGCACCAAAATAGCTATTTAGCAAAACCAGATTAACTCCCGGCAATGGTTCACCGCTGGCCTGGTCTAATACCGTACCCACAATCTTTCCGGTGATTCCAGGAAAAGCAGTTTGAAAGAGCAACAGTATAACGAAGATCGGAAAAACTAAAAGGGAGTGTCTCATACTGTATAATCCTGTTCAAAATTAAACATTTTTACTCAGTTGTAATTTCTTAGTTTCAACCAGAAATATTTTTAACTGCAAAAGAAAATGTCTGAAAAGGCTAAAAATTTTTTCCGTTATTGGTTATGTAATGTTTTCGGGAATTTAGGTCAGATTAATTTTTTTTCAAATGTTTTTCATAGAAATATGAGCTGATTATCCTAAATAAAAAACCCCTGGAAAATTTCCAGGGGTTATATCCGATTATTACCCTATACAATTTATTTAACCAGCAGCATTTTGCGGGTCTGCTGAAAATTGGTACTCTTCAGCTGATAGTAATAGATCCCGGCCGGTAATTCTCTTCCAGCATCATCTGTGGCGTCCCAGGTAACCTGCTGGATACCAGCGGGACGATTCTCATTGAGAAGTGTCCGAACCTTCTGTCCGATCAGGTTGTATACTTCCAGCTGAATAAATTCACTGGCAGGCAGTTCTAAACTGATTTGAGTCGATGGATTGAAAGGATTAGGATAATTCTGGTGCAACTGGAAAGAGCTGCTGAGATTTTTTGTTTCCTTAATGGAAGTAGCAGTCTCGGTAACCAGAATATCATCCATGAATAAATCCACCGTCGAATACCCCATCATATTTAAATGAAAGGCATAAGCTCCTACAAAACCTTGAGTGAATAATGGGGTAGAGGTGGTATCACTGTAGGGACAGCCGGCCAGTTCCTGGTCATCATAGTATAACCAGAATTGATTACCTACTGCTCTCACTGCCAGTTTATGCCACCCGCTATCGGCTGGAACTCCGCCGGGTATTTCTGCAGCTGACCAGTCTCTGAAGACGGTGGGAGTGGCTCCCTCACGTTTTCGGAAACGGATTCGTTTGGTGGTAGCCCGAAAACTGGTAACCAGTTGATAAGCGGAAGTGAGATCGGTCGAATCGACCCGGAATTCAATTCCCAAATATTCTGCAACTATTAAATTTCCCCCGATGGGAATGAATAATTTTGCTTCC
>MESS01000034.1:0-1991 GCA_001771055.1 Caldithrix sp. RBG_13_44_9 | reverse complement strand
TGGAAAAACTTTCGGCCACGCCACCGGAATCGGGACGGTCAGTGGAAAGTTTGCCTACCCAGCCATCACCACTGGGATTACCAGCAAAGGCGGCGGGTTCAACCGTATTGCCAACCCCACTCAGAAGAAAGCCAGGATACCAGGGATTTTCCAGCGCTCCATTGGCAAAAGTTTCACTGAAGAGTGTTTGCTGTGCCCATACGAACACCGGCATTAAGATGATTAATGCTAATAATATATATCTCATTTTGACCTCCAATTTTTATTCAGTCAAATATAGACTCTGTAAATCGAAAGGTCAAATTGAAAATTGCTCTGCCAAATGTTTTTAATGTTACGATTATGTCTGAGCCAGTTTTGGTTGATTGTGAATGAAGTAAAAATTGGAGTTATTAGCTGTTTTCTGCCAGGACATCTTATGTTCCACCTTGATTTTTCTTATTTTACATTGTATAATAGTACAGTTTTTTACGTGCCATTTCACTGAGGATTTGATGGGATTTTATCTTACAGATGAAATAGAAATTCATCCCACTGCTTATATTGCCCCCTCTGCCCGTATCTATGGAAAAGTTAAGATTGGAGCCTATTCCAGTATCTGGGATGGGGTGGTCATTCGCGGCGATATGGCTCCTATCGAAATCGGAGATAGCAGCAGTATTCAGGAAAATGCGGTTATCCATGTGGATACCGACACTCCTACCAAAATTGGAAATTTTGTCACTGTCGGGCACGGTGCCATTGTCCATGGAGCAACAGTAGGTGACAATTGTATCATAGCTATCGGTTCAATTTTATTAAATAAGGTGACAGTAGGTGAGAACTCGATCATCGGAGCAGGAGCAGTAATTTTGGAACGGAATGTCATCCCGCCCAAATCAGTGGTGTTTGGAATGCCGGGCAAGGTGGCAAAAACTGTCACTGAAGAAGCAATCAAAGACATCCGCCAGAATGCCGAAGTCTATGTTCAGCTGGGGCAGGCATATCGCAAACGATTTCATAACCAATAAGCGACTGAATGCAGAAAGAAAAATCTTCTTCATTAAATATCCTGCTTGACAATATTGAAGGAACCAATCTCCTGCTGGAATATTATGCCGATTTCAGCAAAAGAATCTTTAATGCGCCCGATTTTAAATCCATTATCCTCATCTTGCACCAGGAACTTCATCGCATTTATGTGCGGCAGCAGGTTGAATATGTGCTGTGGCAGAATAATCAGAAACTCTTAAAATTTACTTATAATCCCCAGGAAGGAAAGGTTGAGTCCCCGCAGGAGATTCTTAACTCCAGTACTATTTATCACTATGCCCTGGAACATCAGCAAATTATTCTGACCAATAATTATAAATATTTCTGTAAGACCCTGGAAGTGGATCGCAATGGGTCCAAAGCCAACTGCTGGCTGGGAATTCCCATGCAAGTAAAGGGCAAGACCCTGGGAATGCTGGTGGTGTGGACCGAGAGTCCGGATCATTATTTCCGTCTGCAGGATAAACAGTTTTTGTCTATCATTACCCAGATCACGGCCTTTGCTCTGGAAAATGTCTATTTATATGACTATATCTCTGAAAAAGAAGAAGGTACGGTCCGTAAAACCAGTCTATTTGATTTACCACAACTGCCGACTCCGGCAGGTGGTGATATGGTCAATCATTTGCTGCAACTGTTTCTCCAGCTTCCGGAAGTGGTTTATTGCGGAGTTTTTCTGCGCAGCCAGAGCCATGATAAATGGCGCTCGATGGGACAGCAATCTCATATGGATAAGACGATTGATCCCGGCCAGGATCTGTTGAAGAACCTGATCTATCTGCCGGAGAAAATTTTCCAGACCAGCGATTATCAATATTATTGTAAACCGGATCCTACCAATGTTTTTCATTCCGCCATTTATGAGGTGGTAAAAAGTTATCACACCGAAGCCGCCCTGTTATTGCCCTATTCGATTCAACAGTATTATTATGGAGTGCTGATCCTGTTGTATCAAAAGC
>MESS01000033.1:11674-11848 GCA_001771055.1 Caldithrix sp. RBG_13_44_9 | reverse complement strand
GTCGGCCGATTGGTGTTGGAATGTATGCACCTACCGTTACTCCTTATTATGCAGGAGGTCCTTCCTGTGCTTGCCATTCTACGGTAGTGACTGCCTGGCAGGGAACCGGCCATGCCAGTGCCTGGGCTACTTTACAAGCCAGCGGTCATGCAGCTTCTTATTGCAATCCCTGCC
>MESS01000033.1:4941-11631 GCA_001771055.1 Caldithrix sp. RBG_13_44_9 | reverse complement strand
CGATGCTCCGATTGCCAAGTTCGAAAATGTACAGTGCGAAAACTGTCATGGTCCGGCATCTGATCACTTGGCCGGAACCGGGTCACCCATTGTTAGTTATGATGTCATGACCTGCGGTAAGTGCCATGAGGGAGAACATCATCCTTATTTTGGTGAATGGGAAACTTCTCCCCATAATTTTGAAGTCGGTGCCGAATGGAAAGATGAATTTGGAACCAACTGCTGGGGTTGCCATGAAGGTGTAGCCGGTGCCAAAAGACTTTCAGGAGATTTAAGCGCTTTCTATGGAAGCGGAAGCGTAGGCAGCCGTCCTGATACTACTGAAGTTCCAGCAGGTCCAATTAACTGCCAGACCTGTCATGATTCACATAGTGCAGATAATGTTGGACAACTACGCACAGTTGCTGATGTACTTTTAGTATCTGAAGGTGGTGTATCTCCAGTTATTACTGAAGGTGGTTCCGGTAAGCTCTGTATGCAGTGCCATCATGCTCGACGTGGTCATGAGACCAACGTTCCCAATGGTCGCAGCCATTTTGGTCCGCACTCCAGTCCCCAGGGTGATATGATTGCTGCAAAATCTGGCTATTTAAATGTAGCCGCTTCCGGATTTAATTGGGCCGGCGCTTCACATTTATACGTTCAAAACAGCTGTAAAACCTGTCATATTAATAGAGTTGAATATGTTAGTTCCAGCAGTCCTGCTTCAACTGGCCACACTTTTATGCCGACAACGGCTGCCTGTCAGAACTGCCATGGTACTATCAACAGTTTCCGTGATATTCCTGCTGCCGATGACTTTGATGGCGATGGGAACTATGAGGGTTTACAGGATGAAGTTGATGGCTTAATTGAATTGTTGGTTGAAGCACTGGTGGCTGATGGCCTCGATACTTTAACCTATGGCGGTATTGAAGGTGCTTTTAGCAGCGATACCTCATCAACTTTAATACAGCGTGAAGTAGGATGGAATCTGATCTTCGTTGAATCTGATGCCAGCCATGGTGTCCATAATCCGGATTATGCGGTACAATTATTACAACAGAGTTATGTGCATCTGACCGGATCTCTCCCGAAAAACACCTATGCAATTGAAGGTGAAAATGCAGTGGTAAGAAACTGGTAATTTTATAAGATAATTTTTGTAAAAAAACCCTCCCGAGTCTTCTCCGGAGGGTTTTTTATTGGTGGTTATTTTTTCAGAAGATGCTGGATGACCAGAATAATGGTCAGAAGACTGAATAATATCATTAGAAAATCGGGCATCAGTTTAAAGTTTTTGATAATAGTGAGAAGAAACCGCCCGCCTAAAAGGAGAGCGACAACCAGAGTAACAATAGCAGCCAACTGGTTACCCTTCAATATCCCATATGAACAAAACAATAGAATAACTCCAGAAATAGAACCAGCGATGAGTGATGGCATGCTATCGGCTTTGATATATCCAATCAGACCACCTACCAAACTAAAAACTCCGAACAAAAATATCACAAAAACAGTTGCATTCATAATCTCTCCTTTTAAAACCGAAACCTTGATATTTTAATTTGCTGGAAATTTGCATCATTACTTTGCTTGTTTCCAACTGATTATTGTTATAATATCACTAGTGTCCGGTTATAAGTCGAATAAATTTAATTGGTTAAAAGGATGGGTATCTGGATTTTTGTAATCATTAGTTGTAACCAGTTGTAAAATATGAACTTTTTCAAACACACTGATGCTTAAAATTTGTAAAAAAGTGTAGAGGGAGAGGTTAATTCTTAATTGTTTTTTTACGATCGCTATCAGAACATAGATGGATATGGCGATCCAGATTTGAGTTTTTACTGCATTTTCACTGGTTCCATAAAAGCTTTTAATTCGCAGATGTTGCTTAATCCATTTGAAGAACAGTTCAATTTGCCATCGACTCTTATAGATTTGAGTGATAGTCATCGCGGATAGTATAAAGTTATTTGTCAGAAAGGTCAATCGTTTATTATGTTCTTGATCATCATAGCAAATACGTCGCAATTTTTCTGGGTAATCCTGAGAACTATAGAAGCCAGATAATACGATCGTTTGGTCACAGATGAGGCCAGTAGATCGGTCAACGGGATGCGAGTAAATTCTTTTGAAAGCGAGATTGGATTTAGCCAGAATCACAAAAAAGGAACGACATTGATCGAGTAGATAAAGTCGGGAGAAATCCAGGTAGCCACGATCTAATACATAAAAGGAACCGGATTCTGGAATCAGTTCATCCAGAATATTGACGTCGTGAATGGTTCCATCAGTAATTCTAATGAAGGAAGGAATGTTACCTCTTAAATCCATCAGAGTGTGCAGCTTTACCGCTCCTTTTTTCTCTCGAAACTTTGCCCAGGGAAAAAGGGATAGACACAAATCAATCGTGGTGGAATCAAGAGCATAAACCGTATCGGTGAGTTCATAACCCAAATCTTCATTTTGATAAAGTCGTCGGGCATGATCAATAAGAATTTGAGCAAAATCAGCATAAATTCGCCAATCCCGGTTTTCATTGGCATCGGCAAGCGTGCTTTTAGATATTCTACTGCGAAAACCCATATGGTAAAGCTTATTTTCAAAGACTCTCAAACACGTGATGATTTCTCTGAGGCTTTCACGATAAGTAATTTGAGCAAACGCCATACAGAGAAATTGATCCCAACAGGAAAACGTCTTCACCTTATGGTTACCTCGATACCTCATGACACACTTGATAAATTCATACTTGGGTAAATATGAAATCAGTTGAGAAAAAATGATTTTTCCGTTATACATTATCACCTCGAATATGTCTGAGGTGATAATAATGCTCTTAAAGAAATTCAAGTAGAAAAAATTAAAATATCAACTTATTTTAATGAATAATAATCACTTATAGACACGTTTTACAAAAACATCCGGACACTAGTGATATTCAACAGTGTTTAAAACATGATTCAGATGCATCAACTAAAATTTAACTTAATAAACGAGTTGATAAAATGGTAAATATTTTACAAAATATATTCCCTGCTTCCTTTTTAAAAAAATTCAATATCACAGCACCCAAGGCTGAGCAGGAAATTTATCTGGCTACCCTGGCACTTTTTTTGGAAATGGCGTATATTGATAGTGAATTTTCCACCGAAGAAACGCAACGCATCAGTCAAATTTTTACAATGGAATATGGTCTGGATAAAGACTACCTGGAACAACTCACCCGGCTGGCGGAACAGGAGTTGAAGGACAGTCATGACCTGTGGAAGTTTACCAACCTTATCAATCGCAACCTGAACCACTCAGAAAAGATAAGAATAGTGGAATTGATCTGGAAAATTATTTATGCTGATGGAAAATTGGACAGCTATGAGGATTACCTGATTCACAAATTAGCCAGGTTATTGAATCTGGCACATAGTGATTTAATCAATGCTAAATTAAAGGTGTTGCATGATGAATCATGAAAACAGATATAACTTTTTTTCTTATGCCAATTTTTTGAACCTTAATCAGGAGAATATATGTCTGCCAATAAAATAAAAATAATAACCGCGGTCATTACCCTGTTCGTTCTGGCAGGATTGATGACAGCCGCTGTGCAGGACAGGCAAAATGAAGCAACCAAGTCGAATTCACAAACCACCCAGGAAACTAAAAAGGAAACCAATATGCCGGATAAGATCATAAAATCTGATGAAGAGTGGAAACAGATCCTCAGCGAAGAACAATATCAGGTGCTGCGCAAAGGAGAGACCGAATGCGCCTTTACCGGAAAATATTATGAATATAAAGGAAAGGGAGTATACAAATGTGTCGGCTGCGGATCAGCCTTGTTCAATTCAGATACCAAATTTAATTCCGGTACCGGCTGGCCCAGTTTCTGGTCCCCGGTTTCGGAAAACAGCGTTGAATTGGTGGAAGACAACAGTCTGTTCATGAAAAGGATCGAGGTGCTGTGCTACCGCTGCGGCGGGCATCTGGGACATATGTTCGATGATGGTCCTGCTCCGACCTACCGGCGGTTCTGTATAAACTCAGCCGCTTTGAAATTTGAGGCTGCTGCTGCAGATTCAGGAACGAGCCAAAAATAAGTTCTGGTTCAAACTGTTAAAACTTCTACTCATTACCGGAATTCTGGCAGGATTTCTGTATCAGATCAGCCAGGGAGTCTGTCCGGTGCCCTAATGTGAGCAGAAAACCACCCCTTTACTAAAGATGGCTTTGCTATTGATACCATCTTCTGGTAATGTCAAAAAGATGGTAGTGTGCTGGGATTTAAACCCGGATATGCTGAATAAGATATTCCAGATAGCGAGATTTCACCTGCTGAACAGCCAGGATTTGTTTCAAGGGAGGGAGCTTTAAAATCACACCCAATATAGCAGCCATAGCCCGATGACTCAGCAAAGCCTGATTATCAAAAATAAGATTCTGGAGTTTGCCGCGTTCAATGGCCATGATCACCGCCCGGTGAGCAGAATTCAAAGGAGTGATCACCCGCGGCTCACGCTCCTGTAAAGAGATGGCGCCTTTCTGGCAAACCTTTAAACAGATAGCGCATCCTAAGCAGATATCTTCCTGCAGCTTGGCTTTTTTTTGCCGGGGATGCTGAGGGGAATTGGCTGATACCAGGGTCATGGCTTCCACCGGACAGGCCTCGGCACATTTGCCACAACCGTTGCATTTCACCATATCAATCTGTGGAAGGTAATTGGTGGTATGAACCGGACGAAGAGTGCTGAAACGCCGCTGGGCAATCAGGGCCTCACAGCAGCACCCGCAGCAGTTGCAAATAAAATTTACCCCTTCTCTGATATTTTCACCGAATTGCACCAGATTACATTCATAGGCCTGTTGTAACAACTCCAGTCCTTCGGATACTTCCACCGGGCGGGCAAAACCATATTTAATGAGAGAAGCGGCACTATTGTTAAAAGTCATGCAAATATCCATGGGAGCATCACAGGCCCGGTTAATATGCTGCATCTTATGGCGGCAGTAACAGATTCCAATTCCGCGATAGGCGGCAGTCTTGATGACTTCGGAAGCACGCTCGTAATCCAATACCCGCAGGGCCTGATCATCAGATAAAACCGGTTCATGGACAAAAACCCGCCCCAGCTGGGTATCCCCTTCGGTGAAAAGAGATTTTATAAAATCTTCCTCAACATTCAGGTACTGATAAAATAATTCAGCCAGCAGCTTTTGATCGATGTCGCCCCTGATGCGCATCATTGAAAATTCAAAGAAACCGGCCATAGGAGGAGGCAGGGTATAAATCGACTCACCATCACGCTGAATATCCACCAGCAAAGCCCGTGAGGCCAGTTGATGAAGGACTTTCTCAGCTGAAGCCTGATCTATTTTCCAGATCTTGCCGGCCTGGGCGGCAGTAAAGGGCTTTATGGGAAGTTTAGCTACCAGTGCGGCTTCTTTCTCGGAGAACAGCAGGGAAAGAATTTTATAAAGCAGTTCGGAAGGCGGGGCACCCTGCGGAAAACGATTCAAACGCTGAACGAGTTGCTGGTAACCGGATCTCAGGGTATGATGTGCCATGATTTATTCTTTCTTAACTGGACCGAGAATCGCTGCAGCAATATCACAAATTTCATTTTAAAATTCAAGTAGTTGAAGTATATTTTTCCATTCATAAGACTTCCAGGATTAATAGGGACAATAGCGGAATGAGTACTGAGATCATTGACATGCATGTGCATTTCGGAGCGCCGGCGGATCAAACCAGTGGATGTTACTGGTCAGCCGAATTTGAAAAAACCGCTGCCTATTATGCCATGCTTCTTCTGACCCGATCGCTTTTAAAAAAAATCGACTTAAACCGGGTGAAAAGTCATCTGCTGGATACGATCCGTGCAGCAAAATATATCAATAAAGCCGTACTTCTGGCATTGGATGAAGTCTATGATATGCAGGGACAGGTACATCGGGAATGGACTCATCTCCATGTTCCCAATGAATACCTGTACCAATTATCCCGGGAAGAGTCAAAAATCCTGTTTGGCTGTTCAGTTCATCCCTACCGGCAGGACTGGGATGTCCAGCTGGAGCGGGCGATCGCACAGGGAACTGTGTTATGCAAATGGATTCCTTCCTCACAGCTCATCAATCCTGCTCATCCCCGCTGTAAACCCTTTTACCGGAAATTGGTTGAATACAATTTACCCCTGCTTTGTCATGCCGGACCGGAATATGCAATTCCTACCTCTAATAAATCATATGAGGAATTCAACCATCCCGGTTATCTAAGGGAAGCGTTGCAAGAAGGAGTAACGGTAATTATTGCCCATTGTGCCCTCCCTTATTTCTGGATATTTGACAGTAATTACCGGCAAGATTTCCAGGAATTTCTGGATTTACTGGAAGAGGCCGAAAAGAAAAACTGGAATCTGTATGCCGATGTCTCTGCGTTGGCTACCCTTTTGCGGGCACCTTATATTAAAAAAATATTAAAGAAGGTACCAGTAAACCGCTTACTTTTTGGCAGCGATTATCCCATTCCGTTATCTGAATTTACCTATAACCGCAGTCGAAATTTTTTCAGCTGGCTGCGCTTTTTAATAAAGGTCTGGTCATTAAAAAATCCACTGGATAAAAATTATTTGCTGATCAAAAAGATGGGTTTTGCGGAACAGATTTTTTTCAATGCTTCCCGGTTGTTTTCCAAGATCAAACGGTGATAAA
>MESS01000033.1:822-4908 GCA_001771055.1 Caldithrix sp. RBG_13_44_9 | reverse complement strand
TCAATTGCGACCAAATACGATAATTTTGACATACCACATTTCATATACCATACACCATATACCTCTATACCGCTATACCTTTTTTATTTTTTACTTTTTATTTTTTATTTTTTATTCCCTTCCCTCCCGGATCTTTAAAATAGCAGTTGAATCTTTGAAAAGATGCTATTAAGTTTTTTATTAACATCAGGTAGTCGAAGAGATGAAGGCAACCTTATCATTCATTTCACCATTTCTATTGACGATAAGCATTTCCAATTATTTTAAATCCATACCATTCAGGTTAATCCAGACATGATTTCACAAAATTTAAAAGGCGCTTCAGCAGTTGAAAATTATTTTATAAGACTTTCTTCATCTGAAATCGGGTATCCGCCCCAGGAAAAAATTAAGGCCTTGCTGGTTGACAATTTTCCTTCCCTGGGACACCTCACTGCTTTGCGATTTATCGAATGGGTTCAGAAAAATCCGGGTGGTAATTTTGCCTTACCGACCGGAAAAACTCCTGAACATTTCATTAAATGGGTGAACCACTACCTGGCAAACTGGCAGGCACCTGAAACAATGAAAAATCTGGAGAAATTTGGAGTCAGTCCATCCATTTTCCCTGATATGAAAAGCCTGCACTTTATTCAGATTGATGAGTTTTACCCGATCAATCCCAATCAGCACAATAGTTTTTTTTACTATGTCAATCAGTTTTATATCGAGGGATTTGGTCTGGATCCTCAGAAAGCCCAATTGATTGACTGCTCAAAAATCGGAATTCCGGCAGGCGAAAAGCTGGATTCGATCTGGCCGGAATCTAAAGTAGACCTTTCGTTACGTTACCGGCGTGCTCTGACGAAATTAGAAGATAAACAGAAACAGGTGCTGGAGGCGATCGATCAATGGTGCCAGGAGTACGAACAGAAGATCCGTGATTCAGGCGGTATCGGCTTTTTTCTGGGAGGAATAGGACCGGATGGTCACATCGGATTTAATATTCGCGGTTCTGACCATCATTCCACTACCCGGCTGATGTCTACTAACTATGAAACCCAGGCAGCTGCAGCTTCCGATTTAGGCGGAATTGAAATTGCCCGCCAGCGGCTGGTGATCACCATAGGCCTGGGCACCATCACGTATAATCCTGAATGCACCGCCATCATCATAGCGGCGGGTGAAGCCAAAGCACAGGTAGTGTCCGATGCCATTCAGCAAGACCAAAATGTTAAATATCCTGCCACTGCCCTGCATATTCTTCCCAATGCCAGATTTTATCTAACAAAAGGGGCAGCGAAAAAATTGATCCAGCGGCAATTCCTGCAGCTCAATCAGCAGCCGCAAACAAGTGATGAGCAAGTTGAACAAATCGTCATTGATCTGGCAGTATCTAAAAATAAAAAAATCAGCGATTTAACGAGTAATGATATTGAGCAGGAGCCCGCTGCCGCTCTGGTTTTAGCAAAACGGGGAGTGCCGGCACCAGAGCTTTGTCAAATGGTAAAAAATTCGCTGATTCAAAAGATCGAAAATGGTGCCAAAGTGCTCTCCAACACCCGATTTCTGCATACCGAACCACATCATGATGATTTGATGTTGGGATGTTTACCCATCATCGTCCGCCATATTCGCAATGCCAGCAATACTCATTATTTTGCCTGCCTCACCAGCGGCTTCACTTCAGTTACTAATCAATATATGAAAAATCAGCTGTCCACTCTGCATCGCTATATCGACTCCGCTTGGTTCGCAGAGATGTTTCGGCGCGGATATTTTGATCCCAAAGATCAAATTGGCCGGAATCGCGATGTCTGGCAATATCTGGATGGGGTAGCAGCAGATAATATTGATCTAAAGAACGAAGGAATTGCCCGGCGCTTGCTGCGTAACCTGATTGAGATTTTTGAGGAATCGGATCTAACCAATATTAAAAACCGTATTCCTGAACTGGAACATTATTTCCAAACCCAGTATCCCGGGAAAAAGGATCCGCAGTACATTCAGCGGCTGAAGGGGATGGGACGGGAATGGGAAGCCGAGTGTTTGTGGGGATATTTCGGTTGGAGTGGTGCCAATGTGATGAATCTGCGTCTAGGTTTTTATACCGGCGACATTTTTACCGCCGAACCAACCATCGAGCGCGATGTAGCTCCGGTACTGGATCTGTTGAAAAAAGTTCAACCGGACATTATCTCGGTGGCTTTCGACCCGGAAGCCAGCGGGCCGGATACCCATTATAAGGTTCTGCAGACCATCACTGAGGCACTGAAAAAACATGAGGAGAAAAGTAAACGGCCTGATATTAAGATCTGGGGATACCGCAATGTCTGGTACCGTTTTCATCCCAGTGAAGCCAATATCTTTGTTCCAGTATCTCTGAATATGTTTTCCATCATGCACAGCGCTTTCATGAATTCATTTATTTCCCAGAAGGATGCTTCCTTTCCCAGTTATGAACATGACGGACCATTTTCGGAGTTAGCACAGAAAATACAGGTGGATCAATATCAGAAAATCAAAATCTGTCTGGGACGGGAGTGGTTCTATGAACATCCCAGTCCCTTGATCCGGGCTACCCGCGGACTGGTTTTTTTGAAGGAAATGTCCTTGCCGGAATTCTATCAGTCCAGCCGCGAACTGCGTAGGGCACTGGAGAATCAATAACCAAATAAATCATTATTCATTCCTGTGCCAGCAGAGTCAGTCAGAAATAATAGCTGAGAATAAAACAAGTAACTATCCGCCAAAAAGTATAGCGAAAGTATTTTTTTTGAGATAAAAAAAACTCTGATCAACCCGGGTAGGAAAATATAGAGCCACCGAGGAGACTCGGACTCCTGACCTGAGGTTTACGAAACCCCTGCTCTACCAACTGAGCTACGGTGGCTTAAAAAGGCGGAGCAAAAATAGTGAATATATTTTTTTTATGCAAGCGATTTTTCCGGGGATACCCGAATTTTAACTTCACAAATTTCAATGAGTTATATTTGGAATATCTCTCATTTTAGTACCCGACCTCGGTCAACAGCGGGAATATCCTTGAAGTTGTTCAGTAAGAAATAACTTTCGGCGAAAATAAATCAAATGGTTAATTCAGTGAGAGCTGGTTATCCACTTCTTTGGGGAGCCTGATCTGTGATAGTCGTCCGGATAAAAATACTTTTTCCCGGTTATCGCTGAAATCATGTACCGAATGTATTAACCGGCGGTGACCCATTCCCTCTTCGGCCATAAAGAACAACTCCATCTCATCCCGGTAACCAGCCAAAATCTCTTTTAATTCAGCAACGGTCATGTCAGTCTCCTTATTCCAGATACCTGATCACAGTGTTTAATTTTTGTTGATTGGCATAAAACGTAAAATCAAATTCACTTTCTTTATACTACCTCTGATTCTATTACCATTCATCGGCCTGATGACTGAATAAATGAGCATAAATATTATGAAATTTTCCGATATGAAATCAACAAGATTTTTTACAAAAATCATGACGTGACCCTTAAAAATCATATTGAATAAAAACAGTCGGTAAAAAGTACCATTTATGATATTGATATGATTCTTCAGTTGCCAGCTTACCGGTGACGCTACCCAGAAATCCATGACTGATCTGCACTTCCGTCCCAATTTTCCAATGGGAATTTATTTTAAAACTGAATTGCGGTTGGGTTTGAAAGGAATAGCGGGTGGTCGCGATCTCCGGATCATCAGCCGGCCAATCGGGATCTGATATGTCGTTGATCCAATAGTCCATATAACCATTAATAACCAATTTATGATTCAGAAATTCACCATACCACACCAGAGTATATTGCCAGTTGATTCCCAGCTGGTATTCTTTCTTGAGAAGAAATTCTGTTGAAATTTGGAAACCGCCGAAATTGATATTTCCCAGATTCATCCCGGCCAGCCAAACCTGTTTGACCGGTTCACTTCCGTCATTATACTGCAGGGTAACATTCAAATCGAGTTGCTTACAGCTTTTTATCCGGAAATAGCGCATGATTTCAAAATAGACATCACTCAATCCACCGGATTTGTGGTAGTGATCAAAATAAAGATCTATAAAAAAGAAGGTGTATCCATACCGGTCAAAGGCC
>MESS01000033.1:477-776 GCA_001771055.1 Caldithrix sp. RBG_13_44_9 | reverse complement strand
GCAACTGCAGATTAAGAGAAGGTGGATCCGCCAGAGCAGGTTCGGCAAAAACCGAGATGAGCAATATGAAGAGGACACGATCAATTTTCATAGGCCGCCATGATCAAATGAACAGGTAGCGAATAATAAACAGTATTGAAAAACTAATGATCAACCAGTGAACTTCCTTCCCCTTGCCAGACAGTAATTTTACCACCGTAAAGGATATAAAACCGAAAGCAATTCCTTCGGTGATGCTGAAACCGCTGAAGGGCATGATAATAATCGTTAAAAATGCCGGAAAGGCCTCACTGAAATCC
>MESS01000033.1:0-438 GCA_001771055.1 Caldithrix sp. RBG_13_44_9 | reverse complement strand
CCAACAATAATTAATGTTGGAGCAATCACCGGATATAGCTGCAGGGACAGGGTTCTTCCATCCATTAAAACCATCTGGTAAGGATAAGCATTACCGATCATTGCCACCAGCGGTGAGAAGAACAGAGCAACTAGAAACAAGGCGGCTGTTACCATATTAGCCAGGCCGGTACGACCGCCCTGCGAAATACCGGCGGCACTTTCAATATAGCTGGTCACGGTTGAGGTTCCCAGTAATGTTCCGGCAACGGTGGAAATAGCATCCGCCTGGAAAGCCTGTTTTGAACGGGGCAAGGAACCATCTTCTTTAAGAAAACCGGCTTTCTCACTCACCCCAATGAGCGTCCCCAGGGTATCAAACAGATCCAGAATCAGGAAAGTGAAGATGATAGTGATGAATCCCAAATTAATGGCTTTGCCGATATTCAACTCCAGCAGG
>MESS01000032.1:25581-30386 GCA_001771055.1 Caldithrix sp. RBG_13_44_9 | reverse complement strand
AGATGAAGATTCAAAATATTTTGATAAAGCTCAAAGTCTTGTTTTGAAAACCTCTCATGATTTATATACGACCTCTAAAAATCTATCAGAATTTTTAGTGGTTGTAACAAAGTATCCCAAGAATTCATTATCCATTTCGGAATCAATAAAAGTTATCAGGGATTTTTCGGAATTTATAACAATACTTTATCCTTCTCCGTTGTCATTCAAGTTGTTCCAAGAATTACTTATGACATATAATCCACGAGGGTTGAAAATTCATGATATTGAGATCGTGAGCATCGCATTATCCCACCAAATAGATTTAGTAGCCACCTTTAATGAGCAAGATTTCAAGGATATAAAAGAAATTACACTCTATTTCAAATAAAAAGGCATAACTCGGGCTTCAACGCGACCGCTGGACTTGGAGGGCTCTGGAATGTTTGGCAGACAACTCAGGATTTTTATTTTAAGAAAGTTTGGCAAGCACATAGCCGCGGCGCGTTAAGCCCCGTGCGTTGTTAGAGCAAAGGAGAATACTCAATGCAGCGAAGATCTATCTGTTTAGTGCTTCTCATCTGCATAATAGCCGGGTTGTCGATAAACACTTATTCCTCAGAAGTTATTGATCCCAAGCATGGCAATCTGGATGTTGACAGCAAGATAGTGTGGTATGACGCCAAGCTTCTTGGTGTGGAGGGTAAAGGATGGCTGGATACCGGATCTGATTATGACCGGCTGCCGCTGAAGGCCAAAGAAGTCGTAAATGAAGATGTATGGGAGCTGGGTCATTGCTCCGCCGGATTGCAGGTCTGCTTTGCATCTGATGCGGAAACCCTTCAGGTGCGCTGGACGCTCACCGATAGGAACTTAGCCATGCCGCATATGCCTGCTACCGGTGTAAGCGGCATCGATCTGTACGCCCGTGACAAGACAGGGAAACTCAGATTCTGTGCAAATGGTGTCCCGACAGATACATCAACCACGGTTTCGTTCACTCTTCCCGAGAGCAATGAGTATGTTTTGTACCTTCCCCTCTATAATGGCGTGAAGCGTCTTGAAATAGGGATTCCCAAGGCGACGAAACTTTCAAGGCTGGATCGACCATCAGTATCAAGGGCAATGGTGGTCTATGGAACATCCATAACACAAGGAGCGTGTGCGTCACGTCCGGGAATGGCGGCCACATCCATAGTGGGTAGAGAGCTAGATGTGCCGGTTATAAATTTGGGTTTTTCTGGAAGTGGCAAAATGGAAAAAGAATTGGCGGAACTGCTGTCTGAGCTCGATCCTGCCATCTATGTTCTAGACTGCCTCTGGAATATGAGTCCTGAATGGGTCTCTGAACGGGTAGAACCATTCATCAACACGCTAGGAGAGGCCCGGCCCACGACACCCATTCTTCTAGTTGAGGATTCCAACTTTAAGAACATTCCGTCAGAAAAGGGTGATATTTTGCGGGAGATCTATACAAAACTAAAGGCGCAGGGTGATGAGAATCTCTATTTGCTGTCGAATACAGGAATGCTAGGAGAAGATGCGGATGGAACGGTAGATGGTTGTCATCCTAACGATTTGGGTATGGCGAGACAGGCCTCTGCATTCATAGAGTGCCTGGAGCCTATACTGAAGAAACAGAAATTGAATAAGCCGGATACAGGCAACGGCAAATAACTGCGCCTGACGGGAAGGCTGTTGACATGTTCAGGTTGTCCACAAAGGTATTTGAGTATTAATAACATTTGTCTACACACTGCCTCAGGCTTTAACGTGACACTGCACGTAAAACTTTTCCATCAGGTTTTTTGCAGAATAATATTTTTGATATTCTCTAAAGTAGGTTGAGTACTGGATGACATTTTTAAAGTACTAAGAGGCACTAAATGAAAGCTATTGTCACCGGCATAAACGGCACAGTTGCCCCGGTACTTGCGAGAACCTTGTTAGATGCCGGTCATACTGTCATTCCCTGGAATCGCTCTCGGGTACCGCCTGACAGTCGTAAAGCGGTGAGCAACTTCATTTGTAGCGAACATCCCGACTGGTTTTTTCATTTGGCGACAGGGAGCCCGGATTGGGCAGAGTCAGTGGCACAAGTCTGTGCCCGGCAGAAGGTCAAATTCCTTTTCACAAGTTCCGTTTCCGTCTTTGCCTCTGCACAACGCGGGCCTTTTACAGTAGACAGCCTCCCGCAGCCGGATGACGCCTACGGAAACTATAAACTTGAGTGCGAGAAACGGGTTTGTGCAACCCATCCCGATGCACTGGTGGTGCGCCTGGGCTGGCAAATCGGGAAAACACCTGGCGCAAACCACATGGTGGATTATCTTGATCGAACATTCCGCATTGAGAGTCACATCGCTGCCAGCACAAATTGGTACCAGGCCTGCTCGTTTCTGGAAGACACTGCCGGCAGCCTGAAGTACATCATGGAGACACTCACGGCCGGAGTGTATCATGTGGATGGAAATCCCGGGCTCAACTTCTACGAAATCGCAATGGGCCTCAACCGATTGTTGGGTGAGCCATGGATAATTACTCCGAGTGGCAGTCCCGTCCAGAATAACCTATGCTAGACAAACACGTCCAAGTCAGCCCAATCACACACCGGTTTCCGGCTCCCTCCGATAAATAATATGGCCAAAGGCAAATTTGCCCGACAAGCCGTTTCAGATTTCCTGGCCTATACGGTGCGAACCTAGCAAAGCGTCTGAACCACCTTATCAGACAACCAATTGTGCGTCTCTATCGTAAGAAAGGAAAAATGTACTTATCGACAATACAATTATCTACTTTTATGTATATTACTATGATGATACCCTTTGCCTTTACCACAGCTGCCATGGAACCTCAGACATCTGGAACGAGCAAGTTTCAACTCCTTATTTTAAAGCAAAATGCCTTCAACCTTAGACTCGGGTACGATTCTGGAGAAACACTCTCCAAATTAGTGGCGGTGAATCTCAAAGAAAATCTATTTTCTGTCGGATTGAATGAGATAGAATCATATGATTGGACATGTCATTCCATTACCTTGACACACCAGGCAACTGAAGACCTCAGCCAGGCTTTATCACTAAATCCGGAGTTGGACAAAGGTATAACTGATCTCAATGCAATGAAGAAAAGTCTCGGTTGGGGTAGTCAGCTTGAAAGCAAGTTATATGCTCAGGCGTTTGTAGTAGTGATCGATAGCCTGCCGACTTATGGTGGTATCTTTTTAGATGCCATGTCTCAAATGGCTATCAGGTTCCCAGTCATACGAGTCGGAATGGTAGATGGCAATGCGGTCTTCAACTTATTACCGGTGCATATTCCTTTCCTGACTTATGATGCCTTTCCTTCTGACAACGCCAGCGACGAAAGGGCAATCGCTCCCGAAGGCAAGGGCGACTGGGCATCACTTTCAGAAGAAATAAAAGCGGGCATTATTAAAACAGGCGCAACAACCCAGGCACAGGAATTAAGACAGGTCATTCGAAACTCAAATGTTCGAGATATTATGGAGGAAGCCGGCAAGCTGAAAAGGTAAATCAAATACTTCCTTTGAAACAGGCAGTCAGCTGCCTCTTTTGACTAAGAATCAATATAAAGAATGAGTATCTTATGTACACTCTCAAAGCTTTTTTGGCAAGATATGAAACACTCAAAGGAGCTCTGGAAATATTTCCCACCGCAACCCTTATTCAGCTCCCGCAGGGTATAGGAATGATTCCAGCCGATGGTTTTTTTCTACGAGAATTAGAACTATATTATCAGGGCGGGACAAAAGTCACTCATCCTGAATATCAGAAATTCTCACCATCAGTTCATCCTGATTTTGAGCGTCTGATAGTAGGAGTGGAGAAACTGGCCCTGCATTTATCTCAACATAGGATAGTAGTGTATGTCGAGGCGACGTTCACAGGAGGTTACGGGGGGCATATCACCATGATCTGGGAAAACGGCAGGTGTGCTGGTAAACCGGGAGATAATATTAATGAGGTCCTGCGTCATCTAAAAGTGGTACCCCAGGCAGGACTTGATGAGTTTGATACCCTGGGGCTTGGCCGTCATCGCAGTACCAGAGAGTGGATACCAGGTGGTAAATCGTGACGAATATCTCAGAGATAAATTGTTGTTTTAATAGCATCAGTTCAGGGCAACTTAATTACCGGAGATCAGCTTGAAGGATTAAAGATTTAAGGCCTGAGCTATATAAGGTGTGGACAGGGGTGTCGTAATGATCGGCTTGTTACCTTTTGCGATATTGATCATTATATGCCTATTAGTGCTACTGGTGTGGTTAAGTTTCAGGGCCATAGCCGCGGTTAAAAAAAGAAGTCTAATTCCTGTCGTGACCCTAGTATCACTAATATCGGTCTTAGGCATAATCGCTCTGATCTTGCGTGTTGTCATTGCTTTAACGATTGGTTTGGAACATTCGCGGGCTCCCTTTGAATACACCAGATGGTATGGTTTAGCATGCCTGGTTTTGGTATTTGTCCTGCCCAGCGTGATCATATTGGCGTATCATTTCAACGCTAAGAGCAGAAAATGAATCACAGTTGCCACCGGAGAGCATCCCATAAAACAATCTCGATGTGCTCAATTGATAGATTACAGACAACACAGTTTAACTTCTGGATTCAGGAGATAAAATGGCTATTAAAATCGTAAGGCTTGGTAGTTCGAGAGAAGAAGGAGAAGGATTGCGGATAGGTACTGTAAGGCGCCCTCCCCGGGGAGTTCTGAAGGAAGACTACTCTGTAAAAAATATTTATGATGTCTGGTTTCCCAATCTTTCCCCCAGTGAGTTACTGTTGAAAGAAGCTCAGGCGGCG
>MESS01000032.1:19074-25553 GCA_001771055.1 Caldithrix sp. RBG_13_44_9 | reverse complement strand
AACGAAAATTCCTGGCCGAGCTGAAATTGCCTCAGCCAAGTAAAGATCTGGATCTGTTGGCTGCCCTTTCCCATAAAACCAATCTGTCTATCGGTTGCTACTGTGAAAATGACAACCGTTGCCATCGATCAATTTTGAGAGAGCTTCTCATTCAAAGAGGAGCTGATGTCAAGTAGGATCAGGTTATAACAGGAAATGAATGATTATAATAGCGCTCGTCATTTTTAATATCAGGAATGTTTAAGATCTTTGCTCTCTTAAATAGCTTCAATCCAAACTCCAATTAATTGTAATAACAATCAGGAATATTTTTTTCCACACATAGAAACCGGAGAGAACCATATGCTTCTGAAAATTGCTTTGAACGGGGCACGACCAAAGTCGCAAAATGAATTTATTCCACACTCGTTGGAAGAAATACAAAAAGAAGTCACCCGGTTATACAAAATTGGCTTTAAAGTATTTCATATTCATTGTTATGATAAAAATGGAAATGAAAGCTTGAGACCGGAGGATGTAAATAATCTGGTATCAATGGTAAGGAATATATCTACCGAAATCCAGATCGGAATAAGTTCTGGTGACTGGATTGAACCGGATTTAGAAAAAAGAATCAATTATATAAAACAATGGAAATATACTCCAGAATTTGCTTCGGTGAATATGATAGAAGAAGACGCGATTGATGTTTCTCAAGCATTAATTGCCAGAGGAATACTGGTTGAAGCTGGTTTGAACGAAAAAAAAGCTGCCGAGAATTTTATTAAAAGTAATTTGTCTGGAGGTTGTTGCAGGATACTGATTGAGCCCGAGGAAGAAATTTTTGATTCAGCATTAAACACTGTTAATGAAATCGAGGAAATACTTGATATCAACCAGATGAATATAAAAAGACTACTACATGGTTTTAATTCCGTTGCCTGGGATTTATTGCGGGAGGCGAAGATAAGAGGTTATGACGGAAGAATAGGAATGGAGGATACCATTTATTTGGAGAATGGGAAGAAGGTTGCAAGTAATTTCGAAATTATTCAGGAAGCAATTAAAATAATAAATGCTACTTAACCCGCAAATCAAGCATACCCCGTTTTCAAACCAGCATTGTTGTTCTGGGCGCCGGTTATTTGCAACGCTGTCAGGCGTATTTGAATTGGAGATCTGATATGAATGTTAAATTGCAAGTGGTTGGTACACTTTGTCTGGTGTTCGTTTATGTATTCTTTGGGATAACAATTGGTCAGGAACACGCCCCGGTGCCAGGAGATAACTCTGAGCAGGAACAGCTTGCTTATACGGAAGGCCCGGTCTACATCATGGAGTTTATGCGCACAAAGTATGGTGCGACTAACGAGTACATGAAACATCTGGTCTTAGAATGGGGGAAGGTGCTCAATCAAGCACAGAAGGATAAATTGATTCTCTCATATAAAGTTTTTATCGGTCCACCCGCCAACAAGGAGGACTGGGACGTTATGACCTGGATCGAGGTTGAGAACATGGCGGCACTGGACGGACTCGATTCTAAATTGAACTCACTTTCTTCCAAGATTTTTGGTCCAACCCAAGAACAAGAGCAGGCAGCGATGAAATGGTCCGAGATGCGGGAAGTACTCGGAATGAAAATTGTTCGTGAGGCTATCCTGAAGTGACTTATCTCTCCCTGAAGGTTATTGTAATGATTGATGTAATTGATGAGTCAAATCTGAAAAAGGTGAATCTGAAATAAAATGGAGTAATCAGGACATCCGTTAAGAAGTTTTTTGAGCACAACGATCCTTTAAAAATCCACCCCTCCTTGTGAGAATTAGATTAATCTTACTAACAAAACTTCATACCGCAAGTTGATCCCGCACGAAAATCTTTGATACCCTACCATAAATGGATCTCCGTGATTAAATCCGGAAATTCTTCTTTTTAAAATAAATCAAGTGCTTTATTAAAGCTGTAACTAAATTTATTCACGGGAAAAAGCTTCGGTTTTTATTTTTTAGCTGATTAATAAAAAATTTAGGTGGTTGATACTTTTCTTTCAGTCATTTTGTCTTTTCATGAAAGTCTGTTCTTGATTTAAGGCAGCAATGACTAATATCTGATTGAACGTTGAAGCAAATGGTAAAAATACGACTTATTATATTATGGTTCCTGAACTCCCGGGAGGATCTTTTCTCGCTGGCTGACTTTCTGCTGCAAAATAAATACTCCGGAGATACCAATTTGAGTTTCGCTTTGAGCGGATGTAATATGGTGTGTATAGGATAGTTTGAAAAATGATGCTCATCAACGCATTCATCATACTGGTGCTTTTGTACAGCCTGGTTTCCGGGCGTCTCGAGAAAAGTATAATAACAGCACCGATTGTGTTTACTGCTGCCGGGATTCTGGTGAGTATAGTCCCGTTTGAATTGCAGATGCGGGAAATTGGTCTGGAAGTATTTCTGAAAATTGCTGAAGTTGGTCTGGTGCTGCTGCTTTTCACGGATGCCAGCCGAACCGGACTGCGGATGTTGAAAAATATCCGTAATCTACCAACCCGCCTGTTAAGCATCGGGATGTTACTCACTATTCTTCTGGGTGGCCTCGGTGCGCTGGTAGTTTTCACTAAACTCTCACTCTGGGAGGCCGGAATTTTGGCTGCCATACTTGCCCCAACTGATGCCGGTCTCGGGCAGATCATTGTGAACAGCCCACGGGTACCAGTGAAGATCCGTCAAGCCCTCAACGTGGAAGCCCGGACTCAACGATGGTCTCTCCGTACCATTTCTGCTGTTCTTTATGGCGCTCTCCGGGGAAAATGCAGATGGAGAACGAGTGAGGCTTATGAGTTTTATGATAGAACAATTAGGTTATGGGACAATCATTGGTTTAGGTATTGGGTCAGCTGGCGGCTGGCTGTTGGGTCTCTCACACCGTCACAAATGGATTACCCAATCATGGCAGCAACTCGGTTTGGTTGCATTGCCATTACTCTGTGCACTGGCGTCCGAAGCCGTTGGCGCGAGCATGTTTATCGCGGCCTTTGTCGCCGGTCTGGCTGTGCAAGGCGGTTTCAAGGAAGCTGGCACCCACAGTGTTGAGTTCACCGAGGGGTGGGGACAGTTGCTCAATCTCTCAGTGTTCTTCCTGTTTGGTATGCTGGTCGGACGAGCTTGGAATCAATTCAACTGGATGTACCTGCTCTACGGGATCTTAAGCCTGACGGTGGTGCGGATGTTGCCGGTGGCAATTGCGCTTATCGGTACCCGGTTGAGCCGGGCTACCTTGCTGTTCATGGGCTGGTTTGGCCCACGCGGCCTGGCGTCCATCGTACTTAGACTGGTCTATTTTCAGCAGGGGATGCATCAATCTGGCGCGTCCACCATCAGGCTCACCGTAATGGCTACCGTCCTGATCAGTATTTTTGTCCACGGTTTGAGTGCAATGCCAGGGATTGAACTTTATGCCCGGAAGATTCAACAAATGCCACTCACCGCCCCGGAGAAAGTAAATACAACTCAAATAGAGCCAGTTGGATAGTATATTAATCCCTCTTGTCAGCTAAGTGGTAAGGCAAGTTCAAGGTGAGATCTCCTGCTGACCGGTAGTTTCTGTGATCATAAAAAGTAAAAGAGGACAATCCTGATGTTAACCACTACCTTGCTTGACTATATTCCCATCTGGGGAATTTTTGTTGCCACCATCGTCATTATCATCCTCGCAGAAGAATGCGGTTACCGGCTGGGACAGCTTAGAAGCCGCCAGGAGGGAAAAGAGAGCGATTCACGGCTGGGCGGAATGGTGGGGGAGCTGAACTGGGTTTACCGGCATTTCTGCTGGCCTTTACCTTCAGCCTGGCAGCCTCACGATTTGATGCACGGCGGCAGGTCCTGCTGGATGAAACAAACGCGATCGGGACCACCTACCTGCGGGCAGCAATGCTCCCGGAGCCACAGCGCACAGAGGTGCGTCGTTTGTTGATAGACTATGTGAACTGGAGGATCAAGGCCAGCCAGAAGATCTGGTTGAATGAGGCAGTGCGTCAGTCTGAAAAAATCCAGGGACAACTCTGGGATCAGGCAGTGGCTGCCGCTAATAGCGATCCTCATTCGATTCAGGTTGGATTGTTTGTCCAGACCCTTAATGAGGTAATCGACCTTCATACCAAACGAGTAACAGCCGCTCTGCGCAGCCGAATCCCCTTACCAGTCTGGATTGTGCTCTTTGGTGTGGCCATTCTCTCCTTCATTGCCATGGGTTACCAGGGAGGAATAAAAAGGACCAGCAGGTCACTGGCGGTCTTTCTGGTCGCTCTCACTTTTGCCGGGGTGTTATGGCTGGTTGTCAGCCTGGATCGCCCGGGTGAGGGCTTAGTGCGGGTGAACCAGCGACCTTTGATAGAATTGCGTGACATGATGGAGAATTCAAACCGCTGAGTTGGCTATGCAGCTAAACAGAGGCAGACAAATCTCTTCATTTGGCCGGTGTACCGTCGGCCTTTCGGCACATTAGGGGACGGTGAGGGTTGCTATGATGACCTGCAGTTTTACATTTTTCTGGAGAACCATCGTTTTCCTGGTCTTTTTCTTTAAACTTTAATCAGGAGGATAATATGAAATCAATCACCACTATTTTACTCATCGCGTTTGGTCTAGTCGGTTTGGATTTTTATGGGGTTTATGGGCAGGAAGCAGACGTAAAAGAATTAATTGAAGCCACCGGGGAGAAGATAAATCGGGCGGTTCTGGCTGGGGATTATGAAACAGTTCTTTCTTTTTTTACCGATGACATTATCGTCGATCCGATCTTCCAGCCGGTCATCAAAAGCAAAAAGGCATATCGGGAAGAGATAAAGAAACTGGAAGAGAAGGGGATCAAGTATCAATCAATCAGTGGCACTCCTACTGAAATCTGGGAATGTGATGGCAAGATCTATGACCGGGGAACATTTGGCATGTCAATGATTACCAGGGAATCACCTCACCCCATAGCTTTTTATGGTTCATATTTTCAGATCTGGCAGAAAGAATCTGATGGCAGCTACAAATTAACATACATGATCAGCAATCTGGATTTTAATCCTTTTGAAAAGTAAAATTTCTTAATGAACAGGTTTTCATCCGATCAGTTATAATAAATTTCGTTGAACAGTGTTGATCAGGATTTTTCCAGCGGAGAGCGACTGATCTGGCCGTGATTCACCTAACCTCTGCTGGTCCGTACAAAATCACGCAGCACTTTAAATAAAAATGACAATAATAGGACTAATGAAAGGAGCCTTATGGAAAAACACATCACCACCGTTGCGATCCTTCACATTGGATTAAGTGTCTTTTGTGCATTGCTGGGAATTTTCCTGATGATCTTATTAACCAGCATTGGAATTATATCTCAGGATGATGAAGCCCGGCGTATCTTATGGTTGGTAGGTACTGCCCTGGGCACTTTTTTAATTATCATTTCAGTCCCCAGTATTATTGGAGGGATCGGTTTATTGCGACATAAGGAATGGGCCAGAATTTTGATCCTGGTATTATCAGCGATTGATCTCCTGAACATCCCCTTAGGTACTGCTCTCGGAGTGTATTCGATCTGGGTTCTGGTTCAAACAGAAGCGGTGGCATTATTTAAAAAGTAACGAATCTCTTTTTGAAAGAATAGACTTCATTGAAGTCATGAAAAAGGCAGCAATTTATATTGGTACTTCGGGCTGGTACTATGACCATTGGGAGGATGTATTATATCCGCCTGGGCTGGCAAAGCCCAAACGTTTTGGCATCTATTCTCAGGAGTTTAATTCAGTAGAGATCAATGCCACATATTACCGTCTACCGACCGCTTCAATGGTGGAAGGTTGGTATGCGAAAGCGCCCAAAGATTTTGTGTACACCGTAAAGGCACCCAAGGAAATCACTCATAATCGAAAGCTTAAAGACACGGCTGAGCCGCTCTCCGGATTTCTGCAAATATTGACTCCGATGAAAGATAAACTGGGTGCAATCCTTTATCAACTTCCACCGTCTTTGAAAAAAGACAGTTCGCTGCTGCAGGATTTTTTGAAATTACTTCCATCTCAACCGAAAGCCTGTTTTGAATTCAGGCATCCTTCCTGGGAATGCGATGCGACGTATGAAATATTGAGTGAGTCAGGTGCCGGCCATGTAGTGGTGAGCAAAAAGGATTATCCATTTGTGGAAGAACACACTGCCGGTATTGCCTACCATCGCCTGCATGGACCGGAGCAGTTATGTGCTTCGTCCTACAGCGATTCGCAGCTACGGGCACTTGGTGAGCGGATAATTTTATTATCTGAGAGCGGGATCAGCTGTTTCGTTTTCTTTAATAATGATATTGGAGGCCACGCTGTGAGCAATGCCCGTACCCTCAAGATTTTATTGACCGAAAAAATTCAGATCTAAACAGAGCCCGCATAGTAGTAATTCATTTTCAAACTGAAATGAATACAAACTCATTCTTCTTTCGGTAAGTGACCTTTAAAACATTTG
>MESS01000032.1:18912-19047 GCA_001771055.1 Caldithrix sp. RBG_13_44_9 | reverse complement strand
AAACAGGCCTGCGAGAAAGCCGGGATAACTATCCAGTCTACTACCACAGTTGAAAATTTCCAGGTAGTTTATGATCTGGTGGAAACTCAGGCCGCCACGGTTCTGCTTCCCGGATTTCAGCTGGTCGAGATTGGT
>MESS01000032.1:17492-18809 GCA_001771055.1 Caldithrix sp. RBG_13_44_9 | reverse complement strand
TGAGAGACCGCGGAAAACATTCGGAATGTGAGGCGATCCTGCAGAAATACATTGACAGCGAGGACCCGGAAGTTTCTGAAGAACTTAAAGAAGAAGCTTTCTATTATTATATGAAGTGGGGATATGCCTGGAGCATTGAGGAAAGCTTCCAAAAATTTGCGGCTTTTTATCCGGAAAGTAAGTATTTGTCTAATCTGGAATCATTTTCCACTTTTGCTGCTAAACCAATCTATGTACATGACCAGACTTATAAGTCCAGCGCGGCTGACTGGAAAAAGACGGAATTTGTACATAACGAAATCACCTTTACAAAAAGGATCGGGCTTGTCGCGGATACCATTATCTTTAAGAATTTTAAGAAACAGGATCAGAGCATTCTTCTTAAAGTAACCCTGTTTTCTGAAGACGGAAGCGAGCCAAGAACGGCATTTCATTTTGTTCTTTCCTATTTTAATGGGGATGTTACCTCGCCGCATTCCGAGGATGATGTTAAAGTGATTGATGACCGGTTCTCGGTTTTCCAGGCTGGCGGTTCCCCGACTTTCCAGCACAGCAGCACCGGCGAAGAATTTGCTGATTACAATTATACCCGTTTTCATTTTGCGGGCGAAGTGCCCGTCGGAAGGGGACCGTTCCAGCAACGCCTTCAATTTGAGATTTATCAGATCTCTTTTTAATTCATTGTGATTCAGTGAGTCATAAAAAGTTAGATCTCCCTGAATGATATTAACAGCAATACTTCATGTAAAAAGTATTGCTGGGATATAGATCGAGCAGATTGTCTTGTCATACGAATTCGCATCTAGACAGCCCTGACCATGCACATTTAATTATCGTGATTAAAGCTAAAAAAATCTATTATATGATCTTACCAAATTTATCCCGGCCGGATTTCTTGTCGTAAAATTCATATCAAATGATATATGAACGACCAATTAGTTTCAAGCAAATTAATAAGTTCAAGTTTTCAGTCAAAACTGCCTTGATCATAAAAAGCATTTTTGTATAACATTTTTTTGGAATTATAAATATTTTAAAAAAGGGAGGAGAACATGAGATATTTACAATCGGTTTTTTACCAGCTCGTTTGTTTATGCTTCCTTTCTCATTCAATCCCGGCTCAGGAAATCAGTTTTTTTCCGGTAACAGACACCATTAAAGTAATTTATGGTTGTACTGATCCTGAAATCATCTGCACAGTTTCAGCCGGAACTTATCTGGATAGTGTTTTTATATCACCCGGTTTTAATACCCGTCTGGAGTATTTAGACAGCACCAGACAGTATCAGTACCTCGATCAATGTTATTATTTGATAA
>MESS01000032.1:17326-17456 GCA_001771055.1 Caldithrix sp. RBG_13_44_9 | reverse complement strand
ATTTTCCACTAGGAATGCTGCCGTATTTTCAACAGATCCCTTTTGATTCGACCTTTGTCACCTGGGAAGAATATTATGAATTAATGTTAATCGTGAAATCACAGGGCATTCCCCTTGATTCAATGAAACA
>MESS01000032.1:14069-17314 GCA_001771055.1 Caldithrix sp. RBG_13_44_9 | reverse complement strand
AGCAGATAATTTCCTGGGATGCCGGAAATTTGAACTCCGGGATCTATTATCTCTGGTTGACGAACAATGATCACAGTGAAATTCAGAAATGTATGGTAGTCAAGTAAAATTACCTTTCACGAATATATCCCGCTAAATGTGCTACTGATGATATGACTCTTGCCAGACACAAACTAATTCGAAGTCATATTTCAAGATTGAGAAAACCATGAAAGAATTTCTTTTTTCAGGTTGTATTCTATTTTTCATCTTCAGCCACCCCATTTTCTCACAGACCATCAGTAGTAAACATTCATCAAGTACCATTGAAATAAATATTGGTGGTGAGATGTTTGGATCAAAAAATGCCGCGGCCCTGATTGGCTATAATATAAAATTGAATTATTACATCCAGGAAAGATTGATCGGATCTCTTTTATATAAAAGCGGTGTTGATTTTTCCGATTTTGGGGCAGTAGAGCCTCTCGAAGAGAGCGAAAAACTAATGAATTACTTAGATGAAGCGGGGATTTTGATTGGTTATCGTCTATCCGAAATACCAACGGGTCCTTATGGACGGATAGGAGTGAGTTATCTTTCTGGTAGAAAGAATAATGGACAATATGTCCAAACGATAGGTATTCCATTAGAAGGAGGAGTAAATTTCCAATTGTGCAGATTTTTTTCAATGGGATTTGTTTTGACCGGAAACCTCAACCGGGAAATCAGTTACTGGGGATTTAATCTCAATGCCGGCATAGGGCTATAATAAAAAGCAGTTATATTCGGCTTTCCTTAGACAGGTTCATAGATCAAAACAATTTTAAGCATTTTGCCAGTATAAAATAAATTTTATGGGAGGAATGAGATGAAGTTCTTAAAAGTATTTTTCCACTTTAGTTTGCTGGTGGGTTTGCTGATCGTGTCTTGTCAGCAAGATGAAAATATTTTAAATAGCTCTGAAGTTTCAGGCTCCCTGACTGGTTTATGGTCAAATGTGACCTACCTGCCGTTTGAAGAAGATACGGTTATCACCTTTTATGACTTTAAAGTAAATAATACCTTTGAATTTGGAAAAACTTATTTCCGTGAAGGTCAATACACTGACACCATGTTTCAGGTAGGTAGTTACACAATCCCTATCCCTCATCTTGTTTTTATCTCTTATGAATATTCCATATGGGGAAATGGATATTCGGAAGTTTTAGATAAAAAAGATACCATTGTGTATAACATACAGCCGGTTCACCGTCTTACTCTTTGTGAATTTGGTAGATCTTTCAAACAGACATCCGGAACTCCCGGGGAAATTACCAACGGAGTTTTCTATGATATGATGCGCTATGGAAACCGATACAATCATAGTAAATATTATTTCACTAAGGATTCGGTTTATTATTATTCTGTTTTCAAATCTGACTCCAAGCAACCCAGCGAATGGACAGCGCCCATGAAGTATCGCATTAACCGTTCAAATGTCCTAATACGATATTTGATGAATGACGGGAGCGTGATAACTCGTGGGTATGTGCAGTATAATACCGACCTGATATTAACTTTTACTCAGAAAGACTATATCAGATCTTTTTATTAATCTTTTTTGAATGACAGAATTATTATAATTTTAATCGAACCAACCCTCAAGGACGTTTCTTGCGAATATAATCCTACACAAATGATAAATTAAGGGAATCAATTATTTATGAATCTACGCATATTGAAAAGAAGTTTTTTAACATCCTTGTTTCTCATGTTCTGTCAGATATTTTTTATTCAAGTTTGTGAAATAAGAACAGACCTGTACCGTCCCTTCCTGCAAATACAGCAGACCAGCCGCGCCCCGGTTGTTGATGGTCAATTAATTGATACTGCCTGGGGCGAAAGCACCCGGATCAGTAATTTCCAACTCTGGACCCTGCGTACCTATGCTGAAGATCAAGTGACTGCTTTTGTGACTTATAATGACCAAAATATCTACTTTGCCTTTCGCTGCCTGGATTCCAATCCCGATCGATTGCAAGAGACTCGTGAGAAACGGGCTAAGGACACTTTTTTATGGGGAGGGGATTACATGAGTGTGTCTTTTGGAAATGTTGATTTCTCATTTCAGGTAATGACGGATCCCAGGGGCACGGTGGATGACTGGAAGAATGGTGATATGTTCTGGAATGGTCCATGGAAAGTGGAAAGCCGGATTGACAATTCAGGCTGGACGTCAGAGATGAGCATTTCGTTCGCTGAACTGGGGATATCCCCACCCGCACTCAATGAAAAATGGTTCATGAGTTTTTCCCAAAATCACCGCCTGAACGGAGATGTTTCCTGGGATGGGGAGGTTGCCTTCAATGCTTCAGTTGCTTTCCATTGCCGGCCGGACCAGTGGCCTGCTCCCCAACCAGACCAGAATTCTCTCCCACTGGAAGTATTTTATCCGACAAATCAGCCATTGAAGATCAGAACGGAAATTGAACTGATTCCCTTTGAAGGTGAACCCAAGTATGTAGATCAGTATGGGCAGGGGACAGCCAGTAATTTAGAGTTGCCAGTGCGACAGGCACCGCAGAATTTCCGTCGTGATATTACTCTTCAGGCCGGCAAAGTGGAAAAAATTCCGATAACCTATTTACTGGCAGAGGAAGGAAGCTATTATGCTACCCTTAGTATTTTTAATAGCACCAATGATGCTTTACTCTATCGCTCGCGGGGATTCTGGTTCACCCTCCACCAAAACCGTACCCTGCTGGAAACCCTGAAAGAACGTTTGGGACAGGCCCGGGCCAATTTAATATGGTACCCAGCGGAAGTCAGTGCACCGTTGAAACAGAAAGCTGAAAATCTGGCAGCACAAATTGCCAGGCTGAAAAAGGAAATTAGTCCTTCCTGGGAAAACGGGAACTGGGATTCTCTCAACAAAAAAATTCAACAATTAGAGTTTACCATTAATCAATTTTATTATCAGGTAAATTACCTTCTGCTGGAAAAAACACCGTCTGCTGATTGTCATTTTGGTCTACTGGCTGTTAATTGCCTGGAAAAAATTGCGCCCGATGCTCTTATCAGCAGTTCTTTCAAACCCAATATATTGCTTGATGCTGCCCGGAATGAATATGAATCTTTCCAAATAGTCATTATGCCTTTTGAAAAAACTTTGTCCGAGGTCACGGTGGAAGCCAGTGATCTCAGCGGTCCGACCGGTGCGGTAATCCAGAAAAAGAATATCACCCTTTCCAGAGTAGAATTTCTGAGTATTGATTACGACTGCGGTT
>MESS01000032.1:5291-14051 GCA_001771055.1 Caldithrix sp. RBG_13_44_9 | reverse complement strand
GCTGGTGGCCTGATCCGCTGATGCCGATATCCGGTCCATTCAAGGTACCGGGAGAACAGTTGTGTCAACCGGTTTGGGTAACTGTTTATGTTCCCCCGAATGCTCCTGCCGGAATATATTCGGGGATGATAACGGTACGTACTGCCAATACCGGTCAGGAATCTATCCCTGTTTCTCTGCAGGTATGGGATTTTGATATGCCAGTCCAGGGTCACCTTGTTACTCATACCTGGGATGATGTGGAAGCATATGCCCGGTTTTATAACCTGGATCATTATCCGCTTGATTGGTATCTCTCTCTTTGTGACCTGTTGTTAAAGAACCGTCTGAATCCCGGATTCGCCGGTTATAATTATGTTGAAATGGAACCAGGAGTTGATGGACAGTACGATTTCAGTAAAACAGAGAAGGTGCTTGAATTTTGTATAGAGCGGGGGATGACCCGTTTTTCGATGATCCAGCTTCGCAAGGGGAAATACACTCCGGAGGAAGAGGCGAGAATCTATCCTTTCATCAAAGCCTATGCTGACTTTTTACGGCAGCATGGCTGGCTGGAGGAGGCGTTGGTGGAATTGTGGGACGAACCCCTTTTACATGAATGGCCGGATGTAAAAGCCCGGGCGCAGCGTATCCGGGCGATAGCTCCAGATTTAAAGCTGCAGATCTTTGCCAACGAGGGACCTTTTGCTTTCTGGACCGAAGAATCAAAAACCTCCGGTGCCCGTGATCTGATCGATATCTGGGCTCCGGTTCCGCCTATTGAATCTCCGGAAACCCAGGCCGAAGGAGGAGAGATCTGGAGCTACTTTGCTACCCTGGCCCGGGGAGTAGCTCCTAATTTCTATATCAACCGACCAGCTATCTATCAGCGCAGTATCGGCTGGTTTTGCTGGATGTATCATCTGGATGGTTTTGAACACTGGTCGATCAACAGCATGGATCGCAATATTCATCCAGGTGAACCGCTGGAGAAAAAATGGCCGAACGTTCCCTGGGACGCCCGCTCTTTTTTAAACATGTGCGGCGAAGGAATGTTAGTTTATCCTGGCCCGGAGGGTATGCCCATTCCCTCCTTAAGATTGGAGTTATTCAGAGAAAGTATGGAAGATTATGAATACCTCCATCAGCTGGCTGAATTAGTAAAGCAGGCCAGGGAAAAATTTGGACAATCCGGGCTTTTGAAATATGAGTATCTGATGAATATTGACCGTTATTTGCTGTGGAAGTATCCGGCTGATGTGCGTACCACTCTGGAGAATGCTATCCGCTATCCGGAGAATCCGGATAAGATAATTGAGAGCCGCCGACAGATTGGACAGGCGATAGAAGAATTGCAGAAACGGCTAATAAGATGATCTTCTGATTAATTATGCGAAATTTCTGGAAGTTCACTTTTTAAACTGATTTTCATAAGTTCTAATTATCTGGAATTCGAAAAAATAATTTTTGAATTAAACTGTTGAATGAAGATCATTCTGCAAATTAGAGAATTGATTTTTCCTCCCTGTTTAAGTGAGCGCTTTAATGATTGAGGATGTTTATTAATTTTGCATTTAATAAAGGACTTTTTAAAAGGAACTCCCTGCATTGGTTATGTCCGGACAGATTGTAATTGCCACTACAACAATCAGGCAAATTTTACGTAATGCAGTTACAATTAAATCTCGGAGATCAATAAAATATGGGAGAATTCAATGGATTGGATTAAAATACTTCATACCAGGAAAATCGTGAACTTTGAACCTTCTGATATCTTCGATCAACAATCTGGTGAGGCTGAATTGTTGAATCAGTTAAACAGCCAGGTGGTACGGAAAAGCAAATTATCAGTCCTGAACCGGTTGGCGGCAGTCATAATGATGGTTAAGTGCAGCTGGCTGATTTCTGCCATAGGATGCGTCTTCCTGCTGGTGATATCATGCCGCCAGACCAGGATCGGATCCGGTACTGTTCCGGTGTCCCTTGATCACAACCGTATGCTGGTTGATACAGAAATTCAGCGAAAGGATGGCAGTTGGCGTCAGGCGCGCTTGTGGATCGATACCGGAAATCCTGATTTTTTCATCAGCGAATCGTTGGCGCTGGATCTTGGGATTGATCTCTCTGCAGCTAAGGAAAAGACAGGTGAGGTGAATGTTTCGTCGCTGGAGGTACCCACTCCTTCCGGAGTTCGAATCGGAGGGATGCCGCTGAATTTCAGCGGAGTGAAATCGAAGGTTATGTTTGGACCACGATGGCTTTTCAACACCATGCATAATGATGCGAACCTGCCTTCCACGGTATTGATGCAATATCAGGTAATTTTCGATTATCCGGGATTACACCTTTCTCTCGCAGAGCCAGGAACTTTGCGTCCGCGTGGTGTACAACTCCCGGCCAGCGTTCATTTCCAAACCGGGATTGTCCAGATTGATGTGGTCGTTGCCAGCGATACTCTTAGCCTGGCACTGGACAATGGTGCTTCCTACAGTTTTGTTTCCGAAGATGTACTGGCCAGACTTTATGACCAGCATCCTGATTGGCCTCGCAGGACCGGCGCGGTGGGATGTGCTAATATCTGGGGATGGTGGCCCGATGAAGGATCATGGCCGGTGATGCGTCTGCCTGAGATACAATGCGGCGCTGTTCGCCTGGCTGATGTCGGGATAGTTGGACTTCCGAACTTTTTCCCTAATGGAATTGGACTGGGAGAATGGTACTCCCAAAAGACTGCCCGGGCGGTAGATGGTTTCCTGGGTCCAAATTTCTTGAAAGCCTATCGCGTTGAACTCGATTATCAAAACCAGGCGGTTTATTTCGACAAAGGTACAGAGTTTAACTCATATGATATGGATCTGGTAGGTATCACTCTGCGCCCGGAAGTTGATGGAAGTTATCAGGTTATTGGCATAGCCAGTAAGGACGGGAAAGAGGCGGTGGAAGGTGTAGAACCGGGGGATATTCTCCTGAAAATAGATAATCTGGCCGTCACCGGTGCCACCATGGGAACGGTAGTGGATGCGCTGCGGGGCAAACCAGGGGATATTCGTATTCTGCTGGTTGAAAGAAAAAATCAGCAATTCAGGATTGAGGCAAAAGTGGAGCGCTTTCTGTAAAAATGATAAAATTACTATAACCGCTACAGCTTTCGGTTGACAGTTGCAGTAATTTTTTTATTTTCTGGTGCAAAGTTTGAAGTAAAGTCTCCTGTAAATAGTTATTAATCAGCAGCGACAGCTTCATTCCGTTAAATAAGGAGTCGAGAACATATCAATAGATTTTAAAGTTTTATCAAAGAAAATCGAAGCAGATAAACAAAAGAAACTTTTCGGCTGGCTGGGATCTTTCTTTTTACTCTTGATCATTCCGATAAAAATAATCAGATATATTGATTCACCCACTATTCAGACCATCAGTAACAACACCCCCAGTTTTTTCGGTTCTGCAGGATTGTTCCTGATCCTTTTAGCGGACAGAGGTCAGTTTTCAAGTATAAAAGTCTACCAGGCTTTATTAATGACGTTACTCATTTCCGTGCTGATTGAATGCCTGCAGTTGATTCCCCGACCGGGAATCCTGGCAAAAATATATTATGTGTATGATTTAAATGATTTAGTTGCCAGCTTTGCAGGAGTGGTATTTTCCTTTCTAGTGGCTGCTTTTTTAATTTCAAAAACGAAAAAAAAAATCAGCAAGTGCCTGAGTAATACCTTAAGCAATCCTGGCTAATAGTACCGTACTTTCAGGTTAGCTTTATAGAATGGATATTCAAATGTTAGTTGAATAAGGGGAAAAACAGACCATGAACTGTGTACAATGCAAAAGAGAGTTTCTGAAAGAAGGAGAGAGCCGGATGGTAGCTTCCATCTCTGGAAGCATCCAGGGAGATGAATGCATTGAATCCTATTTTTTTTGTCAGCACTGCGGGGTTTATACGGTAGAGGTATATTGGGACATGTTTTCGGGTGATGAGAAGGCTTCCGTACATGGACCAGTCTCTAAGGCCGAGGGCGATGCCCAGGTAGAATTGATCGGGCAATGCTCGCGGCCATGGGACAAGAAATGCCGCTGTCCGGCCCATCTGTCTTATTTTGGAGAATCATTGGACTAGTGATGGATAGAATATATTTTTGGTGGCTGAATCTATCTGGATAACCACATTATAAAACCAGTCAGTAGATTGCAATGGTGCTTATGGCTATCAACATGTTTTGCTAACAACCGTTAATGGAAAGATAAATTCAAATATGAGCTCTTCTCTCGCTTCTTTATTCTCTAAATACGGGATCCAGATCGCCGTGCCTGGCTTTTTTATAGGGGCAGTCCTGCTGATTTTTTTAATTGTAGGTGTTATTAAAGTTGTCGATAGGGCCCGGATTTTTAGTGTCCCATTACTGGAACACCAGCTGATTGAATTTCCCGAAGCCCGGGAGGTGATTTTGTGCGGAGAAGGCCCGAGGTTCACCAGCCGCTTTGCTAGGCAGGGTTTTGTTGTGAAATCAAAAGATGGCACTCCGGTAGAAAGTCATCCCACCTTGTTTCATGCCACCACTTCTGGTATATCCAAAGTGAGGATAGAACTGCGAAGTTTTCAGATCCCCGGGCCAGGCCGCTACCACTTTGAGATCCAGAAATTGGGAGATCCCCACGATAATGATGCCGAACACCGGATAGTCTTTATGAAACCGCATCTGTTCAAGAGTGTTGGATATGTTGTTGGAATTGTGTTCTCTGCAATTATTTGTATCGGAAGCTTTGTACTTTTTTTTCTGAGTTTTCTTTTACCGAAGAGCCCGGTCTGAACCCGCCGGTCATTTTGACCAATATAACACTGGGTTGAGTTCAAAAATAGTGTTGGCATTAACCTGCTTTCCCTTAAAGCGATAGTGCCGGAAAGATCTGACAAATCTAGCAATTAAAATTGACCCATGAATAAAAATATTCATTAGCTTAAAAATATTTCATAAATTCTCTTAATCAAAATTGATAGCTAAAAATTAATTTCTAGGAGGTCATCATGAATACCTTTGTCAGAAAATATTTAGCCGTAATTCTCTTCTTAACCTTTAACAACCTGTATGCTTACAACTGGTTATGGGTCGAAGATCCCAAAATGCCCTGGAGGGATGGACAGGGAACAATAGAGGAGGCTGTCATTTCAGTACGTCCGCAAGGTATTTACATGGAATATGGTTTATATCTTACTTTCTCGGCACGAAATCTGAATTTTTCAAATCTGGATACCTTGGAGGTCCAATTTTATTTTGAATTACCCGAAGAATCAATCGTGCGCGATTCCTGGCTTTGGGTGGGAGAAGATATAATCAGAGCAATAATCATGGATAAGTGGACGGCCTCTACCATTTATGATACCATCGTTGATCGAAGACAGGATCCATCAATTCTTCTGAAACAAAGCTCCAGCCAATACGAATTACGAATCTTTCCCATGGTTGGAAATGAGACCAGAAAAGTAAAAATTACCTATCTGGTCCCTACTCAATGGAATTTGGATTGTGTCACTGCCCCTCTTCCAACTAATCTGTTAAGAACTTCAAAATATCCGTTAACTGCATTATATCTTCTTACCTGGTTAGATCCAGACTGGCAGAATCCCCAAATAGTTGAGTATCCAAATATTAATTTTCAATTCAGAAGTGATACCTTATATGGAGAATACTATCAGGCCGGTATTCCCCAGACGTCTCTCCAGTTATCTTTAAATTATGCTGTCGATGCACCATTAAATAATGGGATTTATATTAATAAATTTGAGGGGGGCAGTGAAAATTTGTATCAGCTAGCATTTGTGCCTTCACTGGCGTTGAATATCGAAGCTCCAGTGAAACTGGCAGTGCTGTTTGATTATGATGTCTCAAATAGTGATATTTCTAAAAGCGATGTTATCAATACGGTCAGAGCGAATCTTCATGCTAATCTTGCGGAAAATGATTCTTTCAATTTGATATTTACTCAACTAAATATTTATCGGGTCAGTGAAGACTGGATACCAGCTGATTCGCTAAGTATCGAAAATACTTTTGCCAGCATTCCTTCTAATCCTTTAGCTGACTATAGTAATCTGCCCTCGCTTTTATCGAATGGAATAGAATTCGTTAACAACCAGGGACATGATGGAAGTCTTTTACTGGTTTCAAACTCGGATATGCTGGGAGATTTTCAGGTTGCCAATGACATTATTGATGATTTGTTAAATCTAATGGATCCAGTTTTACCTATTCATGTAGCTGATTATCAGACCAAAAATTATCCTTATTATTGGGTGGGTGGAAGATCCTGGTATGGAAATGAATATTTTTACACCAATATTACAAGATTAACTTCGGCAAACTATTATCGTATGATAAATTCCGGATATACTTTTTCACAAATTATAAGTTCATGTTTCCAATCACTCAGCGGATTTATCAGCTCTTTTGATTTATATACTACTCTGCAAAATGGTTTCTGTTATGGCCGATTTTATTTGAATCCTTTAAGTTACACCACCTATTTGAATCGACCAATTCTTCAGATTGGGAAATTTTATGGGACATTTCCTTTTATTATCCAGGCTTCAGGAATTTATCAAAACGAACCATTTTCTCAGCAAATTTTAGTACCGGAGAGTAATATTCTATCAACCGATAGCACTAGTGAAGAAATGTGGGTCGGGAATTATATCAGTTCCCTGGAATCCCAAAACCAAACAAATACCATCATTAGTGAGATTATTGATCAGAGTATTAACGAAAGAGTAATTTCTATTTATACTGCCTTCCTCTGTCTGGATCCCGAAAGAGGAGGAGAAGTCTGTTATGATTGTTTTGATGAGACTCAACTGGTGGGGATTCAAGAGATGGATAGCAGTGTGGATGATGACAGTTTATTACAAGCACATCCAAATCCCTTTAATTCCCATACGACTATAAAATTCAGTTTCAAAGAAAATGCCAACTTAAAAGATATGAGCTTTAAAATTTTCAATATTTTGGGGCAGGTGGTTCGTTCTTTCAAACCCGATGTAGGTTCCGCTCAAAGAAAAATTGAATTCGATTGGGATGGTACTAGTGATTCCAATACAACTGTCGCAACCGGAACTTATTTCTTTATGGTACAATCACCTGAAAAACAGTACACAATAAAATTATTACTTATAAAATAATACTTTTGCGCTGCGAAAGGTCTCAGCAATTCCAGTAGAGTAATAAAATCTGAACAACGACGAGGCAATTATAAATTGAATCAGTTTGAATATTGATTTGAAAGCGGTACCCTTAATTATCTCTTTTAAATAGTACTAAGGAGAATCTATGCAGCCGCAAATGACTACCACTACCTTTAATCTTGACGGATACCGGATAGTTAAAAATCTAGGTGTAGTAAGGGGAATTACCGTCCGTTCCCGTTCGGTTTTTGGAACCATCGGCGGTGCCTTGCAGACTCTTTTTGGAGGCAATATTACTTTGTTCACTGAACTGTGCGAGAAAACCCGGGCCGAAGCTTTCGAAATGATGCTGAAACATGCCGAGGAAGTGGGTGCCAATGCAGTGGTTGGTATCCGGTATGATGCAACCGAACTGATGCAGGGAGTATCGGAAGTTCTGTGCTATGGAACGGCGGTAGTAGTTGCTCCCGCTAAATAAATATTATTTAAGTGAAGTGGTATTATTCCAGTTTTTTTAGAAAGGCCCCGTGATAAAAATGATGGCCAATATTCGTCAATCCGGATTAAATTTTGTGAGATAAAAAGGATGATAGAATGAAGACCTGTTCCCTCATTTTAGCTCTTTCCTCTCTACTTTTAATGATCAGTTGTGAGAAGAATCCCACCGAGATCGAATCAAATCAATACTCCTGGAAATTTTCTACTCCCTCTGAACAGGGAATAGACCCTGCCAGATTGGATTCGGCTTATAATCAAGCTCAACTTGAGGGTTTTATTGACGGTCTGCTGGTAATCAGAAATGGCTATATCATCGGCGAAAAATATTTTAATGGATACGGGGTCAATACTCCACATAATGTAATGTCCGTTTCAAAGAGTTTTTTGTCGGCAATCACCGGTCTTGCCTTCCAACAAGGATATCTCGACAGTCTGAATGAGAAACTGCTGGATTATTTTCCGGAATATATTTATCCGGGGATTGATGAGAGAAAATATCAGATCACTATCCGGCATTTACTGACCATGCGGATGGGGATAGAGGACGATACCGAAAACTATTTTGAGATTTATCACTCGAGCAACTGGATTAAAACAACTATTGAGTGGCCTTTACTATTTGCTCCCGGGGAAAGAATGCGCTACAATACTTTCCAAACTCACTTACTTTCGGCCATTCTCACCAGGGCCAGTCAAATGAGTACCCTGGAATTAGCCCGAAAGGTTTTAACCAATCCAATGGGAATTACCATCGATGCCTGGGAACAGGATCCGCAGGGATATTACTTCGGAGGTAATTCTATGTTTTTTACCCCGCGGGAAATGGCGGTCCTGGGTTATATGTATATGAGTGAAGGTCGATTGAACGATGTGCAGATTGTACCGCAGGAGTGGGTTGAATTTACCTTGACTTCCAGCACCAATTCACCGCCCAATGCCTGGGGAGCTTTTAAAAATTATAATTATGCTTACTTGTGGTGGCTCGGCCAGATCTATCAATATGATCTGTTTCTGGCCTATGGACATGGAGGTCAATTTATTGCCTGTTTCCCTGATTTGAATGTAATCATTGTTTCCACCGCTAATAATCAGGTGGATTATGATACCGCTACCCT
>MESS01000032.1:0-5259 GCA_001771055.1 Caldithrix sp. RBG_13_44_9 | reverse complement strand
AATATATTCTGCCTGCCGTTCTCGATTAGAAGATGATCATCATTGCTGAAAAATTGCCGGACAATGGAAAGGTTTAAGAAAATAGATAAATCCTGGATCATCCCCAGCAGTATCCAGCTGAGACCGGTTATTCATTTAGAAATAAACTCGGCTTTTATTAGATACTATTGTACCAACCTGAAAAAATTGCTAAAATGAAGTGGTATTCTATCTAGTTCAGAATAAAAATTCAGATGATATTTTCAATAACTGGACTGAAATTCTTTAACTCCGGGACAGATCATGGGTAAAGGTAAAAAAGTCGATTCAAAGGAAGTGGGACTTGAAATCGGATTGATCATCTTCAAGTATTTTTTTCATGAAGAACATCTGCACTACGGATACTGGACTGAAGGTCTTCCGAGAGATCTTGCTCATTTAGTTCAGGCTCAGGAAAATTATTCCAACTTTCTGATTTCCCAGATCCCGGCAGGTGTGACGAAAATATTGGACGTTGGCTGCGGAGTGGGCCGGCTTGCGTCCAAATTGATCAATCTGGGATATAAAGTTGATGGTGTCTTACCCAGCGCGATCCTTGTCAACCATGCCCGAAATCTGCTGGGAGATAAAAGCCATATATTCGAGTGTACTTTTGAGGAATTGCGGACTGATAATCGTTATGACCTCATTTTATTCAGCGAGAGTTTTCAATATGTGAATTTAGAAAAGGCTCTGGAAAATTCCGGTAAATTGCTGAATGAGGGTGGTCATCTTCTGATCTCAGATTTTTTTAAAACCGAGGCTGCTGGAGAAAGCCCAATAGGAGGCGGGCATAAATTAGTGAAATTTTATGATCTGGTCTCCCGTTATCCTTTAAAGAATCTGAAAGACTTGGATATTACCAGGGAAACAGCCCCAACCCTCAATTTAGCTAATGATTTATTAAGTAATGTGGGACATCCGATCTGGAATTTAATTATCAATTATTTGACCAGTAATTATCCCTACCTTTCTAAATTTCTGCAATGGAAATACCGCAATAAAATAGCCAAGATCAACCGGATATATTTCAGCGGGGCCCTGAATGCCGAGAACTTTGCTACTTTTAAATCATACCGGCTTCTGTTATATAAAGAAGCAAAAGCTTGATTTTAGATTAAATCAGCGATGGGACGATTCTTACTATTTGTTGACGGCAGTGTAAATCCCGGATTGAAAATCGGATATGGATGTTACCTGCTCCTGCCGGAAGAATTGATCAGCCAACTAATACCGGCAGAGATAAAAGAAAAATTAAAAGTAAAGAGATTTGTTTCCACTTCATCCAGCCGGCTGGAGATCGAAACATTAATATGGGCCTTGAAGGAAACAGAAAAAACTGTTGATAAAGAAAATGAGATCGTGGTTTATACTGATTCACAAAACATTATGGAATTAAAAAACCGGAGGGAAAGATTAGAAAGAGAAAATTTCCAAAGCAAAAAGGGTAAGACCGATTTTAAAAATGCCGACCTTTATCAAAAATTTTACCAGGTTATGGATCAACTGAATTTCAGGGTGATCAAAGTTTCAGGTCATTCAACAATTAATGAAAAAGATGCTATTGACCGGATATTTCTGCAGGTGGATAGGGGCTCTAGGAAAGCTTTAAGAGAATATATAGAAAGTAGACAGTCTATTTGAAATATTCAATGGGAACCTAGACCGGGGAAATTACTATAGAGCAAGCTTAGCAAAGAAATTTATTCAGTTTCAGGAACGTTTTTAAGGCGCTTGGAGATCTGCAATTTGTATTAAAACCTTAATATTTTATATTCAAAAAATATCTACCCGTTTAAGAGATACTGATTCTAATTAATTCACCAAAACTATAATTAATAACAGAAAAATATTTACCTGGAGACTATGTTCCTTTCCTGAATAAAATTACCTGTTCAGACCTTAACAAAAATACCAAGGAATAATTATAATGAGAAACAGTACGGTTTGTTTAATAATGTTTTTTTGTGAAATGATCGACACCTGGTATCTGAGATTCTCTACGGTAGCATTTATCTTTCATTTATGTGCTTTTCCCGGTATAGCGCAATCACAACAAATCCTGGTCGATCAACAGGATAAAGAAAAAATAGTTGGAAAAATCAGTAAGCTGTTTGAGGAAAAGTATACAATTCCCGAGCTGGGAGAAAAATGTGCGAAAGATATTTTAGTGGCGCTCAAATCGAATGTTTATGATACCCTGACAGATGCAAAAGAATTTACTGAGAAACTTACTGTTGATTTACAAAAGATAACCAATGATAAGCATATCAAATTTAGACTGATAGAAGCTAGTGATATCGGGGAAAACCAGGAGGGCTCTCTGCACCACCCGGTGCGCTTATTTCGTTTAATGCAGAAAGAACATGTTGGTTTTGCCAGGTTTGACTGGTTAGAAGAAGAAATTGGTTACCTGGATATTCGAAGATTTTATTCTCCAACTGAAGCGAAAGAGGTGGTAATTTCTGCCATGAATTTTATCGCAGGTGCCAATGCCATCATTATTGATCTTCGTGAAAATCAGGGTGGCGCCGGAGAACTGCTTCCTTTTTTTTGCAGTTATTTTTTTGAGAAGTCAACTCAGTTGAGCAGTTATTATTCCCGGGAGGATGATTTCACCCAGGAATTTTGGACCTATGATAACTTTACTGATAAACGGTTCATTGATGTTCCGCTCTTTTTATTAACCAGTAAAAAAACTTTCTCAGCTGCAGAAATGTTTGCTTATGACTTGAAAGTTTTGCACAGGGCTATTCTCATAGGAGACTCGACCGGGGGAGGAGCTCATTCAGTAGATCTGTTTAAGATAGATGATCGCTTCGAAATTTATATTTCAACCAGCCGGGCTATTAATCCGGTAACCGGAAGTAATTGGGAAGGTATCGGTGTTATCCCGGATATTCTTGTTCCCTCTGAGGTGGTCCTGGATACGGCAATAGTTCTGGCCAAAAAAGCAGCTCAGGAATATAGCAAAGTAAAAGATGCTGAAGTAAAGAAAGTAGTCCAAAAAATGCAAATTCAAATAGACCAGGCTGAGAATTTTTATGAAACAGGTAAAGATGATTTAGCAAAGGTTGCTTTGGATTAGGCCTTTCAGACCGGAATAAAAGTCAATTTAATAAATGAGTTTTTCGTTCAGGTATTAGCATATCATTATTATTCCCAAGAATCTGAAAAAATATTGTTTGCGGTATTAAAAAAGAATATCGAATTGTTCCCCACTTCGGCTGGTGGTTATGAATTTCTGGCCTGGGTTTATTTAGAACATGGTCAAAATGAACTTGCGATTCAAAATTTTGAAAAAGTATTAGAAATGGATCAGTACAATTCTTCAGCATCCAAAATGTTGAAAAAATTAAGGCCTTAGTTCTTTTGAGTTTTATTAATTCTCCAATTAGATCTCAGACAGATTGCCAATTATTTGTATCTCCCAGTTCCCTCCTAAAATATTATTCAGCATTAGATTAAAAAAAATATTAGCAGAGATGTTGGTAATATCAGCTAAAATTTCTATATTTGAAAAAAGGATGGCCTTCATGAAGATCCAGGTATGCCATAATTTAAAATATGTTTTTCTGCTGACTTTCCTGTTTTTGCTTCTCAGTTGTGGTTCCCGAGTACCCATAGCCCTGGTAGATCAGGCCATCGTGGATGATCGGCTGGTGGGAGTCTGGTGGGCAATGGATTCAACCGCCAATGAATCGATAGAATTGATTATCTATAAATTCAATGAACAAGAATATTCACTGGAAATGAGAGAAGAAAAACAGAATTCTGGTAAGTCAGAAAAAGATACCCTGCACCTCAGGGCGTATATTGTGGAGATAAAAGGTAAACGCTTTATCAATGTTCAAATGATTGAATCGCTGGAAGCGGAAGACCGACTGTTCTTTTTCTTTAATTATTCCCTGGAGCAAAATAATCGGATGCAGGTCAGACCCTTGGAAGATGTCGGTAAAGTAAGAATTGATGATTTTCCGGATTCAGAATCACTCCATGCTTTTATTGAACAACAAGTCAATAATGATAGCTTGTATGGAGAAACCAGCCTGTTCGTTAAGCAGGAAACCAAAAAACCTTAGACCGATTCTTTAAATGATGATCTTGACATTTAACAAGAAAAAGCCTTTTTGATGTTTATTCGATTGCAGCGGTTTATGGGGAAAATTGTCAGGCTGATACCCGGATATTTGATTCTTTCCTGCTTCTGGACACCTGATCTTCCCGCCCAAGATTTGTTCCTGCCTAAAAATGCATTGGGAGTGGTGGTGGGAGCACCCCAAACCGTTGCCATAGTCTATGACCGCCTTATTCGCAATGATATTTCACTGCAGGTTCATGCGGGAACAGTGGTGATGTTTTCATCGGCCGGGATCCGTTTAAATTGGATAAGCAGCCGGCACAAGTTTTTCCCTTATTTATTTCTGGGATCAGTTTTGATCCTCTCTGAAGCCGAAGATGCCGGAGACCCCTACGGTACCACCGGCTATCTATGGCTGGGAACCGGATTAAGATATGCCAGTCGGCATTTGATTTTATTCACAGAATTTTGCAGTTTCTTCGGTGGAAATGAAAACAAAGGCATCGGTGCTGACTGGATTTTTCCTTTTGATCCCGCCCTGGCGGGAGGAGTGCAGATCAGATTTTAACAATAGCTTTATGTTAATGTATGGATATTCCTAAACTATCACCAGACTACTAATTCACCGACCGATAAAAATACAGGGGAAGGTTTCAATGGTAGAGGTAGATATCCTGAAATTGTCACTAAATCCAGTCGATACCTGGATGAACAAATGGTTCTTGCTCACCGCCGGCACTTATGATGACTGCAACATGATGACGGTTTCCTGGGGCAGCATGGGATGTATCTGGGACAAACCGATGGTGCAAATCATGGTCAGACCGCAGCGTCACACATATAAATATACCGAGAAATCGGATTCATTTACCCTGTGCGGATTTCCGGAAAAGTACCGGGAGGCGCTGAATACCCTGGGCACCCTTTCCGGGCGCAATGGCTGGAAGCTGGCCAAAACCAATCTGACCTTGAAACCATCGGTCAGGGTTTCCGCTCCATCCTACAACGAAGCTTTTCTCATATTAGAGTGCAGGAAGCTGTATTACCAGGACTTGAATCCCGGCGGATTTCTGGACCGTACCATTCAGAAGAATTATCCTCTGAATGATTATCATCGAATTTATTTTGGGGAGATAGTTGGCGCATTTGTCCAGAAATAG
>MESS01000031.1:5449-5779 GCA_001771055.1 Caldithrix sp. RBG_13_44_9 | reverse complement strand
ATGGGACGGGACAGATGATAAAGCTCAAAAAGCAGCCAGCGGCATGTACATTTATGTTTTGCAGGTGGGAGCGCAAAAGGTTTCCAGAAAATTAATGATGCTCCATTGATCACCTGACCAATTTTTACCGAATCACTGCAGCCCAATGTCAAGGATCATTGGGCTGCCTGAGATTCATCCAACGCTTTCCTTACTATTAAAGAGCACTACAAAATCTTCATTAATTTTAGCAAATCCATTTGACAAAAGATGAAAAAGATAATACTTAACCTCAGGGATTGTGACCAAAGAGTGTTATTCCTTGAAAATATCTCTGGCAATTACTCATAC
>MESS01000031.1:1795-5372 GCA_001771055.1 Caldithrix sp. RBG_13_44_9 | reverse complement strand
TGGGCATGCTTCATTACTTCTTTTATATTATCATTATGACAATCTTTAATTGGTCGTAATTTTATCAGGTTTACCTGAATAGGTTAATCAACAAAATTGAAGTCAGGAATTAAAGATCAATGCTTGAAAAAATTAATTCCCCAGATGATTTAAAAAAATTGAAGGAGGATCAACTCCCGACTCTGGCACTGGAAATGCGGAAATTTCTGATTGATACTATTTCCCGAGTTGGCGGTCATTTTGCAGCAAATTTAGGAGTGGTGGAATTAGCGATAGCTCTGCATTATTGTTTTGATTCTCCCCGTGACAAAATCCTGTGGGATGTAGGACATCAATCCTATCCTCATAAAATTTTAACAGGTCGGAAAAATCTGATGGATACCATTCGGCAGCATGGAGGTATCTCGGGATTCCCTTCGATTTTTGAGAGTGAACATGATGTGGTTACCGCCGGACACGCTGGTTCTTCCATGGCAACCGCCGCCGGCCTGGCTATTGCCCGGGATAGAAGCGGTGAAGATTTTTTTGTTGTGCCGGTGATCGGTGATGGATCCATGACCAGCGGTATTGCCCTGGAAGGCCTGAATCAGATTGGATATATGGAAACTGACATTATAGTGGTTTTAAACGATAACCGCATGTCAATATCACCTAACGTCGGAGCTTTCTCTGAGTATACTCATCGTATTATGAAAACAGAACTTTATAAAAATATTCGCAGAGATGTAACTAAATTATTAGAAATTGCTCCCAAACTGGGTATAGAAGAACTTGCCTTTCAAATTAAAGAACATGCCAAATTAATAGGAACCCCCGGTTTATTGTTCGAAAAATTAGGCTATAATTATTTAGGACCGGTTGATGGCCATAACATTCCTGAACTCCTCGAAGCTATCAACCGAGCGAAAGGAATCAGAGGACCAGTTTTCATGCACGTATTTACCGAGAAAGGTAAAGGCTACATTTTTGCAGAAGAAGACCGGCCTGCTTTTCATGGAGTAGAACCCTTCAATAAACTCAATGGGAAAAAACTTAGTCCAGACAGTAAGAAGACCTATACCAAAGTTTTTGCCGAAACCCTGATTTCCCTGGCGCAGAAAGATGACAAGATCATTGGAATTACTGCTGCCATGCCTGATGGCACTGGCTTAGCCGAATTTAAAAAAAATTTTCCAGACCGTTTTTTTGACGTCGGCATTGCGGAACAGTATGCGGTTCAGTTTGGAGTTGGACTGGCCAGGTTAGGCTATAAACCAGTGGTGGCTATTTATTCCACTTTTCTGCAGAGAGCGTTTGATCAGTTGATACAGGAAGTAGCCTTGATGAAGCTGCCGGTGGTCTTTGCGATGGACCGGGGTGGATTAGTAGGTGAGGATGGACCTACCCATCATGGAGTGTTTGATCTAAGTTACCTGAGATGCATCCCAAATTTCACGATCATGGCCCCTAAAGACGAGGAAGAATTGAAAAATATGTTATATACCGCTTTAAATAATAGAAGCGGTCCTACCGCTATCCGTTATCCGCGAGGTTGTGTGGTGGGAATTGATGCTTCCGAAAAATTTCAAAATATTCCGCTGGGGAAAGCTGAAGTGTTGAGGGAGGGAAGTGATATTGTATTATTAGGGGTGGGACCAATGGTATATATGTTGTTAGATTTAGCAGAAAAATTAAAGGCCGAGGGAATTTCTGCCACTGTTATAAATGCCAGATTTATCAAACCTATTGATCCTCTCATTGGAAAAGTAATTGATAAGGTAGGCAAAGCATTAATCATGGAGGAGAATGTTATATTGGGTGGGTTTGGGAGTGCGATACTGGAGCATCTTAATGTTTTTGCTAAAAAAATCAAGATCCAGGATATTAAGTTAAAAGGAATACCGGATACATTTATAATGCATGGAAACACTCAGAAACTAAAGGAAGAATTAGGACTTTGTTTAAATCAGTTATATAATGAAGTGAAATTACTGCTGGGAAGTGTCACTTCTAAAAAAAATATTCATAGGATTATAAATACATGAGCGGGTTGTCGAAAAAAGTACTATTGCTGTCGAAGCTGCCAGTGTTTCATGCCTTCCGCATTACCGGACTTCCAACTTTATATCCGGTGAATATCACCATTAGCCTGCTATATTCCTGTAATTCACGCTGCCGGACCTGTAATGTCTATTTAAAGAGAGTTGACAATTTTACGCTGGAGGAGTACGATAAATTATTTTCTTCGCTGGGAAAAGCTCCGTATTGGTTTACTTTTAGCGGAGGTGAACCATTCTTACGACAGGATATTGCTGAGATCATAAAAATTGCTTATAAAAGATGCAAACCGGGGATAATCAATATACCTACCAACGGGAGTTTATATCAGAGGATCCCGGGATTGGCAGAAGAGATCGTAAAGAATTGTCCGGAATCTGATCTCATCATTAATCTTTCTCTTGATCAGATTGGCGAAAATCATGATAAAATCAGAGGATTCCCTAAAAATTTCAGTAGGGCAATGAAAACTTATGAAGGGCTTAAAGAACTGAGAAAATATCCCAATTTTACAGTGGGAATTCATACCGTAATTTCCAATTTCAATGTCGATGATTTTAAGAATATTTATGATGAATTAATTCTGCTGAAACCTGATTCTTATATCACTGAGATTGCTGAAGAAAGGGTTGAATTAGGGACTATAGGTGAAGGGATTACTCCTTCTCATGAAAAATATTCCAAGGCCATTGATTATTTACGGGAGCAAATGCAACAGAAAAGTGCAAGTGGCGTAGCCAGAGTGGCAAAGGCCTTTCGCTATGAATATTATGATCTGGTTAAAAAGATTTTGCTGCAGCAAACTCAGGTCATACCCTGTTTTGCCGGTATCTTGTCGGCTCAGGTTTCCCCCAATGGGGACGTTTGGCCATGTTGTATCAGAGGCGATTCAATGGGCAATCTACGGCAGAATAATTATGATTTCAAAAAAGTCTGGACGAGTGGTCAGGCCAAGCACATCCGGAAGAATATTAAAAATAAAGAATGTCACTGTCCCCTGGCCAATGCCAGTTATACCAATATGCTGGCGTCACCTAAAATTGTCTTCAGAGTAATTAAGAATATGAGAACATTATAGCATCCCCCCTTAATGGCGAATGAAGATTTTATCAAAGAAACTAATTTTACTTATTGCAGTTTGACGATCATATAAATGTATCAACCTGAGTGCTCGTTTGCCACAGTTGGGAAAGCTCTTGATTTGTAAAACACTTATTTTGTCTGATAAATTCTGGAATAGAGCAGTCACCTTTTAAAATAGATCAGTGATCAAGGAAAGATCACACATTGCACAGTAGAAATCGTAACTTAAAACTTAGGATTTGAGATTGGAAAAATTGATGGGTCATCCGGAACAGAAGAAAACTTGCATTCTGACATTTGATATTGAAGAATGGTTTCAGGTAGAAAATCTAAAGGGAGCAATTAAGAGATCTGATTGGAAGCTGAAAAAAAGTACTGTTGAAGGAAATACCCTGAAAATTCTTGAAATACTAGAAAAATATGAACTAGCCGCTACATTTTTTGTCCTTGGATGGAT
>MESS01000031.1:399-1722 GCA_001771055.1 Caldithrix sp. RBG_13_44_9 | reverse complement strand
CATGATCTCGCTTATTCACTTGATAAAAAGGAACTTTATCAAGATCTTCAAAAATCAAAAACATTACTTGAAGATATTACTTCACGACCAGTAATCGGTTACCGGGCTCCCAGTTTTTCCATTAGTGATAATGTATTAAAAATACTCAAAGAATTACATTTTGAATATGATTCAAGTTATAGCCCATTTCGCTGGAATGATAGATATGGGCGATTGCTTTCTACTCTCCAATCAATAGAAAATGGTTGTTTCTTAACAGAACATGGTTTAGTGGAGATCCCATTATCCACATTCTCGCTTTCAAAATTTACTATTCCAGTTGGCGGGGGAGCTTATTTCAGAATCATTCCTTATTTTGTTTTTAGAAAAATGGTCAAATCCATATTAGAAACAAAAAATTTTTATAACTTTTATCTGCATCCCTGGGAACTTGAACCGGAACAGGAGCGAATTAAAAATATCCGGTTAAATTACCGGATCAGGCATTATTATGGGCTTCGGAGTACCGCGCTGAAGCTGGAAAAATTAATTTTGTTTCTGAAAAAGATGGATTGTGAATTCTTGACGATGAGTGAATATGTACATCGGATAAAGGAAAACGAATAAGGGATAAGGCTGAGGAAAGCAGAATGCAGAGAGCAGAAAGCAGGAAATTTTCTAGAGATACAAATGCTGCTTTCTGCTTTCAGATTTCTGCTTTCTAAAAATATCGAACATAGATGACTATAAAAACTACTGAATTATTTTATTAGGCGGAAAAGATGAAAATACTGGTAACAGGCGGGGCTGGTTTCATCGGTTCACATTTAGTGGAAAAGTTATTAGACTTAAAGTATGAAGTAGTGGTTATTGATAACTTTGATCCCTTTTATGATCCCGGGATCAAAGAAAAAAATCTGGAAAAAGCCAGGGATTTTAAATCCTTTAAATTGCACCGAACTGATATTTTAGACCAGTCCACCTTGAAAGAAATATTCTCTAGGAATCAATTTGATTTGATTGTTCATCTGGCTGCCAAAGCCGGAGTCCGACCCTCGATTGCCGATCCACTGGGCTATTATAAAGTGAATGTGGAAGGTACCCTTAATTTATTGGAAGAATGTAAAACCCATGCCATAAAGAAGTTTATCTTTGCCTCGTCCTCCTCGGTATATGGGAATAACCGAAAGGTTCCTTTCAATGAAAACGATCCGGTTGATCATCCGATCTCTCCTTATGCGGCAACCAAGAAAGCTGGCGAGCTGTTATGCCACAATTATCACCATTTATATGGAATAGCTGTTTTTGCCTTGCGCTTCTTTACCGTTTATGGTCCTCGCCAGC
>MESS01000031.1:0-273 GCA_001771055.1 Caldithrix sp. RBG_13_44_9 | reverse complement strand
AAAGTATCGAAAGAATAAGGGGATATGAAATTATCAATCTGGGAGAATCCAAAACCATTTCCCTGAATGAATTGCTGAGGCTTATTGAAAAAACAATTGGACAAAAAATCGAAATACAAAAATTAGAAATGCAACCAGGCGATGTTCAGCAAACCTATGCCGATATCGACAAAGCTAGAAAGTTACTGGGTTATAATCCGAACACCGATATGGAAACAGGACTGCGGAAATTTTATAAATGGTTTCTTTCTCAAAAATAGTTGGCAGTCAGCA
>MESS01000030.1:35535-38094 GCA_001771055.1 Caldithrix sp. RBG_13_44_9 | reverse complement strand
CAATATTCATTTTTCATCCGCTCCCACTCCATTTTAAACCAGGGAGTAAAATCCTCAGGGTGTAGTTGCATTTCCCGCTCTAAACTCTCGATATCCATGAATTGCCAGGCAGCAATTTCATTCTCATTGGTTTTTACCGGTGCATTGGATTTTCCGATATACACATAACATAATTCATGCTCTGATCCCCGATTTTCGAAACTGGCCTGATACTTGAATTTAAATAAATATTTAAGTCTGCAGACCAGACCCAATTCTTCTTTTAATCTTCTGACCGTTGCCGTTTCCAGCAGTTCTCCCTTGCGGGGATGGCTGCAGCAGCTATTGGACCAGTACAACGGCCACAAAAATTTCTGTTTACTCCTCCTCTGCATCAGCAGCTGTCGCTGTTCATTGAAAATAAAAATGGAAAAGGCCCGGTGAAGAATACCCTTCCCCTCATGGCAGGTTTTTTTATCCTGATATCCGATCTCCTCATCCTGCTCGTTGACCAGGATCAGCAATTCATCATTGAAGGACACTTGTTTATTTTTTTGTTTGGGTTTTTTCATTCAGTTCCGTAATTATTTTTCCACAGTTTCATCTTCTTTTAGCCAATTTGAGTGACCACAGTATTGTAACCGGCCTTGCGGATAGCCAGGGCAACTTTGGCTTTATTTTCCGGACAGAGGGCAATGGCAGCCCCTCCTCCACCGGCACCGGTTAATTTGGCTCCCCAGGCCCCATTTTTTCTGGCAATGGCGATTATTTCCTCCAGCTCCGGACTTGATACCTGAATCGCATTCAATAACCCCTGATTGATGTTCATATACTCACCTAATTTCTGCAAATCTCCTTTTTCGATAGCTTTTCCCGCTCTCAAGGTGAGATTATTGATCTCTTCGAAAATATGATTGTACAAATTTTTATTTTGCTCCCACCCTTCTTTGACTTTGGCCACCATTTTGGCCGTCAAACTCTCTACTCCTGATAAGCCGATAACGATAGGCAGCGGTTGCGGGACCTTGAGTTCTTTCAGGAAAGCAGGTTGGCCCTTGCGAAACAAAATGAATTTACCATAAGTGGCCAGGGTGTTATCAATTCCCGAAGCTGATCCATGGGCGATCAACTCTGACTGGTAGGCCAGATCGGAGATCTGTTCATTCGTCAAATTAAGTTTATAAAACTTTGCCAGTGCCCGAATAATGGCCACCGCTAGGGCAGCTGAACCACCCAGACCGGCAGCTCGCGGTATGTGAGGAAAAATTTCCACTTTCATATCCCGGTCAGCTAATCCCAGCCGGTTAAGAATCAAATCCAGTGATTCATAGATTGAGTATTTGTGCTTTACTCCTTTTTGCAGTTTTTCTTCTACTCCCCAGCGGGGAATCAGCAGATCAACTCCGTTGTCACCGGGGTGAATTCTTGCCTGGATGGCCAGTGGAATAGGAGCAGCAATCGCATGACTATTATAAACAACGGCATGTTCGCCCAGTAGAATCACCTTACCGTGGGCAGTGGCTAATTCCGGCAAATATTCGATAACCTCCTGCTGCAGCTCTTCCACTTTTTGGCTGGTACGCAGCGACTCCACGATCTCTTTCGCTTTCCACACTTTGATCTCACCGTCGTCGATCAATTGCTCCACCACCGTTTCAAAAATATCAGCGGTCGCTCCGGCGGCACTGGCTACACTCCTGGCATGCAAGGTCATATGCCCTCGCTGAATTCCTTCGGTGACCAATGCCCGTAAAGCGGCAAGATTCTGCGCCAGACCTACTGCTCCCATAACTCCCGCTAACTCTTTGGCTGATTCAATTCCCATCAACCGGTGAAGGATTTTAACAGCCGGATTCGATTCTAATGGTCCTCCCACTGTTCCTACTTTTATGGGAATTTCAATTCCGGCCACCAATTGTCCCTGATCATTTTTATAGTAATGGGTTAAGGCAGTATATGATCCGCCCCGGGCTGCATAGGCATGAGCCGCGGCTTCGATAGCCCGCCAATCGTTACCAGTGGCGATGGCTACCGGGTCAATTCCATTCATGATGCCTTTGTTGTGAGTAGCGGCCCGGTATGGATCAACACTGGCAAATTCATTGGCTAAAATGATACCATCCCGCACTTCTTCCCCGCTGAATCCCTTGCCTTTCAGTAAATCTACCGGGATGGTACAATGCGACCGCACCAGGGAACGGTCAGTCAAATTAGATAATATCCTTAAAAATACTTTACCATTGGTAATTTTTTCCAGCAGCGAGGCTGTCCCCTCGCACATGCTGTTGACTAAATTTGCCCCCATGGCATCCCGGGTGTCAACCAGCAGGTGGACAATCACCATATCCTTTTCTTCGGCTGGCCGGGTAAGAATTCGTACTTCGATATCCCGAACCCCGCCGCCACGTGCCTGCATTCGCGGATGCAAGCTATTGGCCAGATTGATAATTTCTTCCTTATTTTGCAGAATGGCATTCTTGGCACGCAGGGGATTAGAGATATCGATGATTTGTATCTGACCGATCAGAATGGGATCGGTGACCTGGCTGGTGAATGCGCCAGCATCCCGCACTAATTTGG
>MESS01000030.1:34742-35476 GCA_001771055.1 Caldithrix sp. RBG_13_44_9 | reverse complement strand
TCCTGCTGATTGACACGCATGTTTAATCCCAGACCGATGGGTAATCCGAAGACCCCAAGTACATTCTCGATCATCTTATCGGCATCATCTAACCGCAGAACATTTTCCTCATTCAGCATCTTCTGATAATCTTCCGGAGTGAGAATATTTTTCTCCAGAAGGATCCGCAATCGGTCAGCAACAGAGTACTGATAAAATTTCGGAATGCGGGATTTTTCCAATTTTTTGCTCCTGCTAGTTAATTGTTATTACGCCGGACGGCAGATACGCCTCGTTTTGAAACCGCTAAATTAAGGATTTGATGACCTGAACGCAAAATATTATTAGCTGCTTTCCGGGCGATTGCCTTGGAACGAGTCATAACCAAACCCATATCACCCCCACCGGCTCCTGATGGTTTATAAACCGCTCCGTGGTGATAGGCAATGTCTGCAAGCTCTGCATGCAACTTTGAAATAATTCCGGCTCCACTGGCCCGGTCTAATTCTTTTAAGATCCCAAAATAGTTGTGAATTTCTTCCAGGAAAGCTGGAGAATTGTTTTCTTTAAACGCCATTATTGCCTGTTGAGAAATTCGCTGCAGCTGCCGGAATATTTTCCAATATTTTTCCGGCTGGTGTCTTTTTAGTTGATTGACCTTTTCGACCATTTTGCTGGTGGAGGCAGATTTTCCACTCCAGACCGGCAGAATAATGAGGTCCGGCGGAAGACTTAGTGAGTCAATTTGAAAAGAG
>MESS01000030.1:33678-34709 GCA_001771055.1 Caldithrix sp. RBG_13_44_9 | reverse complement strand
TACACACTGGCGGCGATATCGATCCCGCTTCCTAATTTGCCCTGAACCAGAAAATGAATCTCCTGTGCCCATCGAAAGAACTTCATCCGTTCCCCCGGAGGTAAGGGGATGTTTTTGCTGGCTAAAAATCCCTTTAGTAATGCCACGGTCAATGCAGCGCTGGAACCGAGACCTAATTTAGCCTGGCTGCCTTTTAAAAAGAAGTGAGCGGTATCCAGCGTTATGGTATGAGGAGAATAAGGATACAAACCGGGTTCTTTTTGCAGAAGGTAACGCAGGGTTTCAGTGAAAAATGATAACTGATTGTGGATCGATGCAGTCATCGCTTTGTGATAATAAATATTCCCGGAGGAATCAATAGTGAATTTTAGATCAGAAATATTCAGGGCCGGGGAATGGAGTATAAAAAACTTCCCTGGCTGTGGGGTGAGGGTAACTCTGGCATACCGGTTCACTGCCATCACCAGTGCCGGGGCACCTTCCAGAACTGCATATTCACCGATCAGGATTAATTTACCCGGAGCTTTTACAAAGTATTCCAATCAATCCTCTCTAAAAGAGCCGCGTTTCCCCCCAGTCCGCTGGAGATTACTCTCAGAACACCTCTGGTGTTTTCCAGAGCGCTTTTTACTGTTTCAATTTTTGCTGATAAACAGATCGCTTTAACCTGCGGCCCGGCGTCGATAGTAAAATATGCTTCGCTGCCCTGCCGGCGAAGATCACGGATAGTTTGCATACATTCGATGGTTGCACTGTTCCAGTATACCAGCCCGGGATAAGAACTCATTGCCACGGCGTGCATTTTCAGGCAGCTGAATTCGGCTAATTCACCTAATTTGCTGAAATTCTTATCGGTAATGGCCCGCCGCATTTCTTTCAGATCAGTATGAGAAGTGTTTACCCATTGGCGGTAGTAAGGTGAGGTTCGGGCGGTGTGGTTCATTCCGGTAGTGGATCCAATATCCTTTTTCTGCTCGGAAGTGATGGCGATGAGCAGATGAATATCCCAGTATTTTTCATCCTGCACTTGA
>MESS01000030.1:33458-33553 GCA_001771055.1 Caldithrix sp. RBG_13_44_9 | reverse complement strand
TTTCAACCCGGTGGCCTGGCTGGAAGCCAGGGCCAGACTGGCAAAGGCTGAAGCAGAAGAAGCCAGACCGGCACCGGTTGGAAAATTGTTGTGGC
>MESS01000030.1:31079-33407 GCA_001771055.1 Caldithrix sp. RBG_13_44_9 | reverse complement strand
TGCCTGCGCGATAGCTTTCATCTTCGGATTCGTGAATTAATTTATTCCCGGTTTAATGTAAAATATTGTAAAATGGATTGCTTGATGCAACGGCCATTTTATATATCCTTAAAAAATCTGAGCCGATTAAATCACAGAAAAATGTAAGTCTGGTCGGGGATTTATAAACGATTTCCGGTCCTGAACCAGATCACTCTTCCATTTCTGGTTTACCTGATCATCATGTTATTTTCCGTGGATTATGGGCTTGCAATATTGGTTATTTACCGGATAAGTCATGATTTCCGGTACAAAATTTCCAGGATTAGTTTTATGATGAGGTTGTTGGTGATATTTACATAATTAAAAAACATTTTGAAAGGAAATACTCAGCCATTAAATTTGGCGTTCGCTTTATCCCCAAGTGGGAAATCTTTTGAAAAGGAGGATTTTTTAAATGTCTGAAAAAGTAAAAAAACAAACCCCGGAAATAACCGAGGAAAAACAGGTTAAATCCGGAAAAGTAGCAGAAGTAAAGGAGTCATTCAAACCCGGGCAGGTTTTTAAACCGGGGGATGCTCCCGATCTGTTGTTTGATGACACGCCCGAACAGAATGACAATCTCCGGAAACTCTATGAAAAAAGTTTTGATCGGGTTCATGAGGGCGATATCATCGAAGGTACAGTGGTCGCCGTCACTGCAAAGGATGTGGTAGTGGATGTTGGATTTAAATCAGAAGGTATGATTCCAAAAGATGAGTTCATTGATCTGGATAATATTAAAGTGGGAGATGATATCGAAGTCTTTCTGGAAAATCCAGAAGATATTGAAGGTCAGGTATTGCTTTCACGACGTAAGGTATATTTTCTTAGAACCTGGGAAAATCTGATCAATAAGCATCAGCAGGACGAAATGATCAAAGGACGAATTGTCCGGCGAATAAAAGGCGGATTTGTGGTGGATCTGGGTGGTGTGGATGCTTTCCTTCCTGGTTCACAGGTGGATGTGAAGCCGATTCGCGATTTTGATGCCTTTGTCGGACAGGATCTGGATTTGAAAATAGTCAAGGTAAATGAACTGCGTAAAAATATCGTGGTCTCCCGCCGGGTGATCATTGAGAAAACCCTGGAAAGCAAGCGGGGACAAATTCTGGAAACACTGCAAAAAGGCCAGGTACGCCGCGGAATGGTCAAAAACATTACCGATTTCGGAGTATTTATCGACCTTGGAGGAGTGGACGGCCTGTTGCATATCACCGATTTATCCTGGGGGCGGGTAAGTCATCCTTCGGAAGTGGTGAAATTAGACCAGGAGCTGGATGTGATGATCCTGGATTTCGATGAAAATAAATCCCGTATTTCTCTGGGCTTGAAACAGCTGCAGCCCCATCCCTGGGAAAATGTGGAGGAGCGTTTCCCCACTGGCAGTAAGATTAAAGGCCGGGTGGTAAGTCTGGCTGATTATGGGGCATTTGTTGAACTGGATAAAGGGATTGAAGGTCTGATCCACGTCTCGGAGATGAGCTGGTCACAGCATATCAAGAATCCTGCCCAGATAATGAAGGAAGGGGATGAGATTGAGGCGGTGGTTCTCAATATCGAACCGGATGATCGTAAAATTTCACTGGGCCTGAAACAACTGACCCCGGATCCCTGGGACAAGATTCAGGAAAAATATCCGGTGCAGTCCAGACATCACGGAGTTGTACGCAACTTGACTCCATTCGGAGCATTTGTTGAATTGGAAGAAGGAGTAGATGGCCTGGTTCATATCTCAGATCTAAGCTGGACCAAGAAAGTAAGGCATCCCAGCGAGGTCGTTAAAAAGAATCAGGATATAGAAGTAGTGGTTCTGGATATTAATAAAGAAGAACGTCGTATTGCCCTGGGGCACAAACAGGTGGAAGCGAATCCCTGGGATACTTTCCAGGAAACGTATAATTTGGGTATCGAGACCGGAGGTAAAATCTCCCGCTTGATAGACAAAGGGGTAATCGTTACCCTGCCGTTAGGTGTGGATGCCTTTGTTCCCCTCAATCATCTGGGCAAACCTAATATCAAGCGCGCTTCCGATCACTTCAAGGTAGGAGATGACCTCCCCCTGAAAGTAATTGAGTTCGATAAGGACAACAAGCGAATCGTTCTTTCAGTTTCAGAATATATGAAGGGTAAAGAAAAAGTTGAAGTTGATGGTTACATGACTGCCCACGATTTTGCACCTACTACCATGGGTGAGCTGGTCAAGGATGTACCCGGAGTATTGGATGGAGTTCCGGATGAAGAGAAGGGCAGGGAACGGCCGGTCAAGAAACAGAAATCCAAAAAAACTGCTGAAGAAGGCGAAGCAAT
>MESS01000030.1:30751-31060 GCA_001771055.1 Caldithrix sp. RBG_13_44_9 | reverse complement strand
CCGGCCTCCGAAATAAAGTTACCCGAGGAAGTTATTGTTCCAGACCAACCGACTGCTCCCATGGAAATAGCAGAGCCGGCCGAACCGGTAACCAGCGAAGCGGTAGCAGAGACAGCTGTCTCGGAAGCTCCGGTGGAAGAAGTTGCACCTGCTTCGGAGGATGCTGAAATTAAAACTACTAAAAAGACTAAAGCTGCAGCTGGAACAAAAACCAAGGCCAAGACTGAAAAAAAGGTTAAAGCCGAGAAAACCGCTAAAAAAGAACCTAAAGCCGCTAAAGAGACGAAACCAAAAAGTAAGGCGAAAAAG
>MESS01000030.1:26830-30741 GCA_001771055.1 Caldithrix sp. RBG_13_44_9 | reverse complement strand
AATAATATCAGCGGTAATAACCAGCAGCAAAAAATTTTTCTTCAAACTGATGACCGGGGTATATTCCCCGGTTATTTTTTTATAAGCTGTTCTAAGTTCAGTACCTTTTTAAATTTTGAATTGAAAGAGTTGTTCTGATTCTCAATGAATGCTTTTATGCCGGAAAAGCCACACTTAATGATCAAAAAGGACGGTAATTAGTTTATGGATTCTGGTAATAAGCCCGCAGTCTTTATAGCCGTCCTGAATATGGGATTAGGGCATGCCACCCGCAGTCTGCCACTTATCCAATTTCTGCTGGAAAAGGATTGGAGAGTGGTGCTCGGCAGTTCCGGTCGCTCCCTGGTTTTTTTAAAAAAGGAAGTACCTTCGGCCTCATTTGTGGATCTTCCCGATTATAACTTGCGGTACTCTGCCGGTGGAGTCCGTCTCAGTAGACTGTTACCGCAGATTCCGGGATTTCTGCACGCCATTGTCAATGAGCACCAGATCACCGAGCAAACGGTACTGAGCTATAAACTGCAGGCCGTTATCAGCGACCACCGGTATGGCTGTTACTCCCAAACGGTCCCCTCATTTTTTATCAGTCATCAGCTGCGGTTCGCCACGCCAACCGGCTTGAGACCGTTTGAAATTTTTGGATTCTGGTTTAATCGCTGGTTTCATAAAAAGTACCAGGCAGTGATTGTACCGGATGTTTTCCAGAAAAAGGAAGGCTTGATCTCCGGCCGGTTATCACGAGTCAATGCCCGGCCTGATTATCATTTCTGCGGGATTTTATCCAGTATTGGACAGCAGGAACAGACAGCTGACATAGATCTGCTGGTTTCCATATCAGGACCTGAACCGCAGCGAACTATTTTTGAACAAAAGATCCTGTCGCAAATTAAAAATATTCCCGGTAAAAAAATAGTGGTACTCGGAAAACCGGAAATCGATACGATAGAATCTAGTGTCCCGGGATTATCGATTTATTCACATCTCTCCCGCCGGGAGATGCAGGAATATTTTAATCGTAGTCAGCTGATTGTTACCCGCTCCGGTTACAGTACTTTGATGGAACTGGTTGAATTGCGAAAAAAGGCCTTACTGATTCCGACCCCCGGCCAAACTGAACAACTTTTGCTGGCTCACCGGCTGATGAAGTTGAATTGGTTTTATTCTGTTCCCCAGGGAAAACTTGATTTGGCGAAAGATATCATAGCCGCCCGGCTTTATCCGGGTGCACCAACGGTTCCCAGTACCCGGGACACACTGCCAAAAATATATCAGCTTATCACTGAAAAAATTAATCCTTGATTGATCATGATGGATCTTTTATTTGGTTTAAGATGTCAGAACAAATTTTGTAACCGCAGGAGTACCGGTAAATGAAGGTTCTGGTTATTGGCGGCAGCAAGTTTCTGGGATATCACTTGACCCGCTCTTTTTTAGAGCATGGTTTCAAAGTAACTCTTTTCAACCGGGGGATAGGTCCGGACGATTTTGGAGATCAGGTAACGCATATTACCGGTGACCGTCAGAATCACAAAGAGTTTTATGACCGATTTCGCAATCAGAAATTCGATGCAGTTATCGATCTGATTGGTTATCATCCCCTGGAAGTGGAGGTGGCCGAAAAAACTTTTCGGGATCATATTGGTCTTTACATTTTTATCAGCACCGGTCAGGTTTATCTGGTAACCGAGAATAAACATTGGCCGGCTCGTGAAGAGGATTTTTATCAACCGCTGATCAAATGTCCAGCTGGTGAGGAATCACCCTACGATTACGGGGTGAAAAAAAGAGAATGTGAGTTATTATTAGAAGAACGATTCCGCTCCAGGAAATTTCCAGCAGTGAGGTTACGCTGCCCGGTGATCCATGGTACCCGGGATTATACTTTGCGTTTGTTTTCTTACCTGCGCAGGATTCAGGATGGTCATCCAATTATCATTCCGGAGAATGGGGATAAAATCATCCGGCATATTTATGTCCAGGATGTGGTTCAGACCATCCTGAAAATATTGCCCGATGGCTCAGTGCGGGGAAAAGTTTTTAATTTAGCACAGGAAGAGGTTGTAACTTTGTCAGAGTTTCTGACCATCACAGCCTCTCTGCTGGATAAGAAAATAAAAATTGTGACAGTCAGTCAGCAGGAACTTAAAGAACACCTTATCCCGCTCGATATTTCTCCTTTCAGCGGGCGCTGGGTATCGTATCTGGATCCCGGTTACGCCCGGCGGGAAATCGGATTCACATCGACACCTTTGCCAGACTGGATTTCGGAAGTGTCCTCCTACTTCTTTCAGCAGTATCAGGGACCTCCACCCGAGAATTATCAGTTCAGGAATATGGAAATTGCATTATTAGAAAAAGTGGCACATTAATACTATTAATATGACTGATGGAAAAATATTACCTCTGGTTTCGTAAATATTGGCTGTATTTTTTACTTCTTTCTTACATTCTGTTTATCCTGTACAGTACGGTACTCCCTTTCAATTTTGTTCTTGATTGGAAAATTTTCTCCTACCGGTTTTCCCGGATAGACTGGATACCCTTTTGGGGCAGGCACCGTGAAGTCGCACGGGCAGATGTAGTCGCTAACGTTATTTTTTTTATCCCGCTGGGAATTTTACTCGGTTTGCAAAAAATATTATCCAACTACCGCAATTACACTGCAAGGGAGTGGTTTTTCATTTCAGGAGCGGGTTTCAGCATCAGTTCTACCGTGGAATTCCTGCAGTTATTTACCATGGACCGGCATACTTCCTTTACTGACATTCTGACCAACTCCCTCGGTACCCTGTTGGGGTCAGGCATGATATTGGTGATTTATTTAAAATTTCATCAGCAGATAAAAGCCATCCTGATTACCCTTTTTTATGAAAAACCGGAAATGTCAATTTCAGCAGTACTATTGATTTTCATAGGATTAAGCTATTCTGTTCCTTTTACCTATCAGTTAAACATAGCATCAATTCTTGACAATATCCGGCAGTTTGGATCTTTAAGATTCAATGCAACCCTCTTTTTTCTTTCTTTTTTAAGCAGTGTTCTGATGTATGGGACCATGGTCTATTTTTTGTTGAATGGTATGTATCGTTACTTTCAGCAGGACTTGAGCAGAATCCAGAAACTCCTGATTCTGCTATTCTGCTTTTTTGTTCCAGTCCTTTTAGAACTGTACCAGCTGCTGATCCCGGTGAGACATCATTCACTGTCCGATATTCTAGCAGCCGGTGGTGGTCTGCTTGCAGGAATTGCATTTTTCTTTTTACAAAAAGTATGGCTGGCTGGTTCGATACCTCCTGCTGCTGAAGAAAAGAATTATTTCCGGCATTATTTACATTATTTTGAAGCCCTGCTGGTTGTATATCTGGCTTACTGTCTGTTATATTTCAATTCTCAGCTGTCGACTGCTTATACAATTTCCTCCCAGAATGTGTTGTCCACTCCTAAACCCATATCCGATCTTCAGAGCGTGAGATTATGGCGATTACAGCTGTTAATGCATTTCAATAAAGAAGTTTTCACTTTTTTACCTGCTGGATTTATCCTATCTTTTGTACGGTCAGAATGGAAAAATAAAGGCTGGCGAATTTCGGTCATCCTCATTTTCCTGGCTCTGATTACTTATTTTATCTATCAACGTTTCCTGGCAGATAGTTATTTTGCGCTGAGTCTATTTGCACTTTCAATCGGATTATGGTCAGGTCAGGCCTTCTGGAAAATATTCAAATTCATGCTGTCCAAAAAATCGGAAGAGAATGAAAATTAAATTTATAATTTTTTTTATTTTATTTTTTTCCCTGCTTCATTACCGGTGTGGCCCGGTTCTGGCCCCTCCGCCACCGGTGGACCGAGAGCCTCCGGCTTTTCTTTTTTATAAACGGGCGATGTTTTATGTTGAGAATGAACAATTTGGG
>MESS01000030.1:25935-26807 GCA_001771055.1 Caldithrix sp. RBG_13_44_9 | reverse complement strand
TGCCATTGCGATGAAGCCTGAATTTGCCCAGTTTTATTATACCCGGGGTCAGATTTATGAATTCATGGGGAATAAAATTTCTGCTCTGGTTGCCTACGAAACCGCCCTCCGGTATAAATCCCATTATCCGGATACCTGGAAAAAGCTGGCTATTCTCTATATGCAGGTTGGTCAATATGATAAAGCGTCACAAATGCTGCGTTCTCTTACTGCTTCTCAACCAGATTCCCTGCAGTACGAATTAGATCTGGCAGAATCCTATATTTTTGGTCAGAAACCGCAATTAGCCCTGGAGCGATTAAGTTACTATGAAAAGCAAGGCGGGAAATCCCTTGAGAAAATTCGCCTGCAGGGGATGGCTTACTTTATTCAGGATAATTATCAAAAAGCGATTGAATTATTGGAAAAATATATCACCTCTAGGCCGTATAATTATCTGGCCCTGAAATACCTGGGAATTGCCTGTATCAGAGTCGGAATGTCAGAAAAAGGTGTCTCCGCTTTAAATCAGGCTTTACAGTTGAATCCTGAAGACCCTGAGATCTATGTGTTCCGTGCCCAGTATTTTTTACAAATGAATAAAATTGAGGCTGCCGCCGGTCAGTATCAATATGCTTTATCAATGGATGATTCAAATACCCTGGTTTTGCTGGAAAATGGCAAATTTTTGCTGACGGGCGGTGATACCCTTAACGCTGAAAAATTAGTGCAGAAAGCACTCTCCATCAATGAAAATTGCTGGGAATGCTGTAAATTCCTGGGTATTATTGCCGATGATCAGGGTCGTGATCTGGAAGCACTGCAGTATTTTCAAAAATATCTGACTAATATTTACTACCCAGACCCGGAAGTTGAAAAACGACTGAAAAATC
>MESS01000030.1:20537-25891 GCA_001771055.1 Caldithrix sp. RBG_13_44_9 | reverse complement strand
TTTTTAGACTAAACCAGGCGAGATGATGAAAAAATTGAGCTATTTGATTTTTCTATTGGTGGTGTTTACTGTTATCAATCAGGAAGAGCTGCTGGCACAGAAACCTGCACTCGGGAATATTAACATAAAGATTGATGATCGAGAATCCACTAATTTTCCAGTGCAGCAGGCTCTTCTTTATCGTAAGGTAATCCTTAGCTATGACTCAACGGTATTAGTTCAGGGTGGCGAATCACGCCGCATTTTATATTCACCCCAATTTGGGAGCGGTGAAAATCATGTTCTCAGAATAATTGCTGGAAATTTAAGTGATCAAAATCCTGATTTTTATGATATTTTAGTTGTTCTGGGTGATACTTTACCAGATACCGTCAGCTGGAGAGGAGATTCTTACCTGGTATTTATTTCTAAAGATGGAATGTTACTGCCGCAAAAGACTGATAGCAGAAATATTACTGGTCAGGTAACATTTACCCGTGACAAAAAAGGTGATATTCAATCAGGAGTTTTATTTATGGAATTTGATCAGCCACAATCACTTTCACCCTTAATTTTTAGTCATTATATAATGGACGGTAGATTTGAACTGGCGGTAGGTGACTACCGCGACCTTTCCCTGGGACAGAGCGATAGTGATTTAAAAGAAAAAGAAAAACGCCGTCAGAATATCTACTGGGCATTGATTTTTTCGGTTTTTTTATTAGCGATCTTCGGACTTCGTTAATGCAAAATTCCTGGTTACGAATCATTGTCCATGTGGACATGGATGCCTTTTTTGCGGCAGTGGAACAACTGCTCCATCCGGAATGGCAGGGAAAACCGGTAATTGTAGGTGCAGATCCTCAGGCCGGAAAAGGAAGGGGAGTGGTCTCTGCCGCCTCATATGAAGCCCGTAAATTTGGAGTCCATTCCGCTATGCCTATTTCACAGGCTTACCGCCTGTGTCCACAGGGTATTTATGTTTTGCCGCATGGAGATGTATATGGTCACTATTCTCAACAGGTATTCGCAGTTCTGGAGACCATCTCACCACTGATAGAAGCAATAAGTATCGATGAAGCTTTTTTGGATATGACCGGCAGCGCTCATCTGTATAAAACGGTTGAGGAGATAGGTCAAAAAATAAAAACTGAAATTAAAAGTAAAACTTCTCTCACTGCCTCAGTAGGAATCGCTCCCAGTAAAAGTGTGGCAAAAATCGCTTCTGATTTTTTAAAACCTGATGGACTGATGATTGTCTATCCGGATAAAGTCCAGGAATTTCTGGATCCGCTACCGGTCACCAGACTCTGGGGTATTGGTAAACAGACTTCTATGCAGTTACAGCAGTTGGGAATAAAAACTGTTTTGCAACTGCGCCAGTATCCGCAAAAAATATTGGTAGACAAATTCGGGAAATGGGGAGAGCATATATACCGCATGGCCCGGGGATGGGATGATCGTTCTGTTACCACGGAAGATCAGGCAAAATCGGTTAGCAATGAAGTAACTTTTGAAGAAGATCTGAACGATGTGGAATTCCTCCGCCGGACGATATTTGCCCTGGCTGAAAAAGTAGGCGGTAGACTGCGCCGCTCCAAGATCCAGGGAAGGACCGTACATCTGAAAGTCCGATTCTCCGATTTCAAGACACATACCCGCAGTCATACTTTGAAAGACGCAACTTTTTTGACACAGGAAATTTTTGAGGTGGCCAAACAATTATTTTTAGAATTTTTACCGCTGGAATCTTATGTCCGCCTCCTGGGGGTAGGTGTCTCCCAGCTGGAAAATGAATCCGGAAGCCAGTTGAGTATCTGGGACCTTGATAACCAGAAAAAAATGAAAATGGAAAAAGTCATGGATCAGATTCAGGATAAATTTGGAAAAAGCATAATCCGGCATGCCGAAGCTCTGGATTCTAAACCGAGAAAAACTGCCCGGGATAAAAGTTAAACTGAACTTTCCACCGTATTGAAAGAACGGCTTCCTGTCATTCATCAAAGGTTTTCTGCTCAATGCAATTTCTATCTCGAAATCTCCTGACAGACTGCTGCCCACCCCGAATTTCTCAAAACAGAAGAAAGCAAATGGGATTATCCGGTTTTATTTTACTCTTGTTTGCACTCAATCCCGTTTTTTCCCGGCCGGTCTCCGGATATTTTCAGCAGCAGGTGGACTATCATATTCAGGTTGGATTACTCACTGAACTGAATCGATTGGAGTGCAGGCAGGAAATCACCTATCATAATCATTCTCCGGACACCCTGTTACATCTGTTTTTTCATCTATATATCAATCGGTATAAACCGGTTATTCCCACTAAATTAAATTCTGCCGGTTATCAGGAGATCATATCCTTGCAGGATGAGAGTGGCACGGAGCTCAAATATGAAATTGCCGGTACTCTGCTGAAAGTGCTTCTGCTTCAGCCGGTCTTTCCGGCAGATTCAACCAGATTAATCATCCGTTTTAATACTGTACTACCTGAAGCATCGGACCGTTTTGGATATTATGGAGATCACTATGATGTCGGCAATTGGTATCCAACTCCGGTGGTATACAACCAGCAGGGCTGGCAAACCAGCCAGCATATTGATGGGGAATTTTTTCAGGAATGGGCTGATTTCCGGGTGGATCTAACAGTGCCGCAGGGATTTGTGGTGGGAGCTACCGGAGTGATGCTCAATCCTGAAGTTCTGCCGGATTCCCTGTTGTTTTCGGAGAGAAAACGAATTTATAACTACCATGATGACAGCAGTCGGGTGACCTACCACTTCTCAGCGCCGCGGGTCCACGATTTTGCCTGGTGTGCGGATCCGGAATTTGTCCTCCGGGAAACAAAAGTGGATAGTACTACTCTCACTTTTTTGATATTACCTTATCGACTTAAAGAATGGGAAGTGCAGATCGAGATTGCCGGGCAGGCTTTTAAATTTATGACCGAGCGGATTGGTCCTTATCCCTATTCCAACCTGACTATCGTGGATGGCTATATTAACGCCGGTGGAATCGAATATCCCAATCTGGTGATCATTAATGATATGATCTCTGAACCGGAAGAACTGAGCGCTACCATCATTCATGAAATTGCTCACCAATGGTTTTATGGAATCCTGGCCAATAATCAGACCCGCTACGGCTGGATGGACGAAGGCTTTGCCACCTTTTTCGAAAGAGAGGCCATGAATCATGTTTATGGCACGGAAAGAAGTTACATTGAATCTCCCACCGGCTTCTGGGGTAAATGGTTTGGTTATTGGGAAGACCGCCGGCAACTCGACCGATATTTTTACCAGCGGTATATGAGGCGACAGGAGCAGGAGCCCATCAATCGTCATTTTGACTGGTTTCAGGGAAATCCCTATATTCCTTCATACCAAAAAATGAGTCTGGTAATCGATCAATTGAAATTGGTAGGTGGAGATTCTTTATTCTGGAAAGGGATAACTGCCTATTACCAATCCTGGAAATATCGTCACCCCGATCCGGAAGATCTTTTTTCTGTTTTCGAGAACACTTACCAGCAAAAATTAGATTGGTTTTTTGATGAATGGTTGAATACCACCTGGACCTGCGACTATGCCTTACGGCATTTTTCTGGAAAGTGGATTCAGGGTGACTCCTTATATTATCAGGCAGAAATCCGATTCCAGCGGAAACAGCCCATCGTGATGCCGCTGGATTTCCGGATTTCCTATCATGACGGAACGCGCCGGGATTTCCGGATAGAAATAGATGATGGTATCAATTTTCGTCCTCCGGATGATTATCCGATCACTCCCTGGCCCTTTTATGAGAAAGGAAAAGTGGTCAGTCTAAGATTGCCAAAAAAAGTCGAGAAAATTGAACTGAATCCTGATCAGCAGCTGCTGGATATCAATCCATTCAATGATAGCAGTGAAAGACCAAAAATTTATTTCTACTGGCTCAATAGGCAATATTACCGTCCCAAGGTAGATGGTTACACCGTCACTCTGTTACCTTTTGCCTTCTATAATCAGTTGGATGGATTACAGATTGGATTACGAACCCGCGGAACTTTCATCCCCCCGGATTATCAGCACCGTTTGAATCTCTATCTGGGATTGTTATCCTTTAAACCAGACATTGAATTCTGGTTCGAGCATCCGCTTTATTCACTTCACCGCGATATTCATATATTGACTACTGTGTATAATGGAACCGGTCAGCGCGGCAGTGGATTATGGCTGCAGTGGGAAGTGGATCAGGACCGCAAGGTGCAGAATTTTTTAGCTGGCTGGCAATGGCGCTATCTCTATGAATCTGAATATCTTCCCTACCCGGTCTCTTCCGGAAATATCAGTTTCCTGGAATTAGCATATAAGCAGGGCTGGTGGCAGGCAGGATTTTTGCCATCCGGCTGGGAATTCCAGCTGAATAGTGAAACCTCTTTTTTAGGGAGTGATTATCCGTATCATCAATGGAGTGCCGGCGGCTTAGCCCGGTTTCCTCTGATCCTGTCACAAAAAGCAACCGTCCAACTTTTCACCGGAGGACAGGCCGGTGAAATTCCTCAGCAAAAAGCTTTCCGTTTGGGAGGAGCAGCAACTTACGATTTTTACCGGAATCCCTTCCTGAGAGCAAAAGGCAGCCTCCCATCCAGCTGGTGGGAGCAGGGGCACATCTTTGAAGCAGGAGGTGGAAATCTGGCTGCACGGGCAAATGACTGGCAGCAGGCCGGGAATAACATCTTGAACGGACATCTGGCAATCACCCTGGGAAATCCGGTAAATTTGACCTATATGTATATTCCTTATTTGTCTGATCTTTTGCTTTCAGTTTACACTTCCTGGTCATCCAGCTCGGATCAGCGGGGAAATTTTTCCACTTTTTATGGTGAAGGGGGGCTCACTCTCTCCCTTACCCGTTTGCCATTTGTACTAAATTATTTTGACATCCAGCAGGTCCATTTCGATTTTCCAGTGTGGGTGAATAATGAACTCAGCACTACCAATGTGGATTTTCGATGGGCCATGAGACTTGAGTTCCGGAGTTTTTATTGAAAAGCCTGATGATTCTTTTACAGCGTCCGTTTTATCGATATCATTTACCGGTAATAATATTGGCCGTCGGTTTATTTATCCTCTCTTCAATTCCCCAACTCAATCCCCCGGATCTGGGATTCAAAATTCAGGATAAATTTTATCATTTCGTATTCTATGCGGTATTTGGTTATTTGGTGGCCCGCTCCTTTTTTTTGCTGAAGTTCTCACAGCTTTTTCAGAGGTATTACCTGGTATTTGCTATTGTATTCTCCGCGGTTTATGGTCTGAGTGACGAAATTCATCAATATTATATTCCGGGAAGGTTTTGCAGCCTGGGTGATTTTGCGGCTGATGGTTTGGGAGCAG
>MESS01000030.1:12040-20488 GCA_001771055.1 Caldithrix sp. RBG_13_44_9 | reverse complement strand
ATGTCTGAATTAACCGTACCCCAAATTGAAGAAATTTTAAAACAGATTAAGTATCCCGGTTTTTCACGCGATATCATCTCCTTCGGAGTGGTGAATAAGATCGAAGTGCAGAATGGTCACATTCAAATTTTTCTGAAATTCACTACTCAAAGCATGGAAATAAAGGAACAGATTCAAAAAGAAATCAAACAGCTCTTAAATGCCGCTTTTAAAAATGTTCAGGTGACTTTAAATGATTTGACCTCCGCCGAACTAAAAGGACAACAGGCAAAGCCGGGAGGCGATCCCTGGGCCGGTCGGGCGCCGATTCCCGGCATAAAAAATATCATCGCAGTGGCCTCCGGAAAAGGAGGTGTGGGAAAATCTACTGTCAGTACCAATCTGGCCATCGCCCTGTCCCAGCTTGGTTACCGGATTGGATTGATGGACAGTGATATCTATGGACCGAGTATCCACATCATGATGGGGGTGGGTGACCGTCCGATGGTGAATGAGGAGCAGAAAATCCTGCCGCTGGAAAAATTTGGGATAAAGTTGATGTCAATGGGCTTTTTGGTTGACAATGATGCTCCCTTGATCTGGCGGGGACCGCTGGTCATGAAGGCGGTGGAACAGTTTCTGCGGGATGTGGTGTGGGGAGAACTGGATGCGCTGGTCATTGATTTACCACCCGGCACCGGTGACGCCCAGCTTACCCTGGTGCAGAAAACGCCTCTCAACGGAGCGGTGATTGTTACCACACCTCAGGAAGTAGCTCTGGTAGATGCCCGGAGAGGATTAAAAATGTTTCAAAAAGTGGATACCAAAGTCCTGGGAATTGTAGAAAATATGAGTTATTTCATCTGTTCGGATTGCGGAAAAAAATATCATATCTTCGGCAATGATGGCGGGGTGCGCTCTGCCCGGGAGCTGAATGTCCCGCTGTTAGGGCAAATACCTATCGAACCTATTGTGACCGAATCCGGAGATGCCGGCATTCCGGTGGTAGCCAGACACCCGGACAGTGCTTCAGCCAGGGCCTTCCGGGAAATAGCCAGCCGGATCTCTAAGGATGCAATGTTCACTGGAAAACAATGATTTACATAAAAAAAAAGAAGCTTCACGCAAGGCAGGATGGATTTAAGCGTGAAGCTTCTTTCGGGTTGAGGAGGGAAAGCGTTTATGTCAATGAATTGACATGCTTCATTAATTGCGACTTTTTATTGGCCGCAGTGTTCCGATGAATTACTCCCTTGCTAACCAACTTATCCAAAACTGAAGAGGCTTTTTTGAATTTTTCTAAACCCTCTTCCTTGGAGGTGGTGCTCAACACCTGTTTAATATATGTTTTCATAGAAGATAATTCGTAACGGTTCTTTTCCCGGTTCCGTTCGTTGGTCCGTATTCGTTTAACTGCCGATTCGTGAGTTGCCATTAAATTTGAAGTCCTTTCATTTTTGTGCTGAAAAATTTAATACATGAAACATTTTTTGTCAAATAAAAAATGTTAACGGCTATTTTTTTTATTTTTGGTACCCCCGGCAGGAATCGAACCTGCGCACATGGCTCCGGAGGCCACTGCTCTATCCACTGAGCTACGGAGGCAAATTGACGAACGAATTTATTAAACTGAACCTGACAAAACAACTGGAAAGTAACAGTTGCCTTGAATATTCATTCTAATAAAAAAATCTGCTTCAGCCGGAGACCGGTCATAAGATTGTCTCTACGGGTTGTGTGATTCATATCAAGCCTGAATTTATGATTGTATTTATTTTAATGTGGATAAAAAGCTAGAACAAGTTGTTGCGCGTACTACGATTGGGGCTGCAACCGGCAGATATCATGATGATATAGATACGTCAACTGTGATGAGCGGCTATTATCTTTGTGCAGAAAATCTGGAAAGGAATCAGTAAAACATTCAAGGATGAAGCACAGATGAATATCCTTCAAAATAGCATCCCTTCCTATTGCCTTGACCTGGTCTCACAGATTTCACATTTTTTTTCCATTCTTTTTCCTGGTGGTTTATTATATTTACTTCAAGGACCGATAATTCATTGGTTTTATTTATACAGTCTTGAATCAATGGGAAAATTTTCCGGGCAGGAATTACCTCAACAGATTACCTGCTAATTTCTGAAGGCAAAAAACCAGTGCCTGATATTAGATTTCATTTGCAAATTAGAGCGAGAAGATAAAAGAGAAATCCAGGCGTATGTACGTTGAATATTTTGGACTGAAGGAAGAGCCATTTAATTTAGCTCCTGATCCCCGGTTTTTTTATCTGGCTGAGGGACATAAAGAAGCATTGGCGCGTCTGCAGTTTGCCATGGAAATGCGCAAAGGCCTGGTTGTCCTTACCGGTGAAGTTGGATCGGGTAAAAGCAGTATCATCCAATCTTTTATGGCCAACCTGAAACCAGATCAACATGTTGCCTTGATTGTCAATCCCAAAATTATCGGCTCCAAATTGGTTCAAAATGTCTGCCGGGAATTTGGAATAGAACTTGATTTCAGCCAGATGTCCAAGTCGGATATCCTTAATCTGCTGTATGAGTTTATTTTAAAAAAAACTTTTTACCACCAGAACTTTTCCGTTATCATCGATGATGCTCATGAACTTACTGCTGAACAGCTGGATGACGTACTCCTGTTTACCAAAATCGAAACCAGTACTCAACAATTGCTGCAGGTCTTTTTGGTAGGTCTTCCTGATCTGCTGGAAAAATTAAAGGTCCCGCAATTTTTACCCATCTACCAGCGAATTCAAATTCTATATTATCTAAAACCTTTCAGCTATTCCGATACCCAGAATTATATTTACTACCGCCTGTCTAAAGCCGGGCTGTCCCAGACGGATTTATTTAAAGCCGATGCAGTCCAAAGGATCTATCAGCTTTCCAGCGGTTTCCCCCGAACCATAACCATCATTGCTTCCAATGCCTTGCTTTATGGATATCTCAATGGACTGAAAAAAATTGACCACCAGGCGATCAATCTGGCCACCGATGAAACACTGCAAAAAATGATGAACAGCAAGCCAGCTGGGGAGCCAATACAACTGGGAGAAAAATTCCCTCCCCAATTTATCGAAGGCCCGCCGGTGTATCGGCGAAAAAGGAGATGGTTAAAATGGACTCTTATCGGGATGGCCTTAATCGTTTCCTTTCTTCTACTGAACATCATTGCCCTGTATCTGATCAGCTATTTTGAATTATTTTAAAACTGTTCCCTGAATACCTGCAGAGTTGCCTCGTCATACAGACATATCCTTACCTCGCCAAGGGAGCCAGTGGGATGTTGGTGTAAATATTCCTGGATAGCAGATAAGATAATCCCGGCACAACGGTCTTTGGGGAAACCAAAGATCCCGGAACTGATAGCGGGAAGCGAAATGGTGTGAAAATTATTCTGCTCTGCCAATTTCAGACTGTTCTCTACCGCACTTCTCAGTTTGGAATCCTCCTCACCCTCTCCCCAGCGGGGACCGACTGCATGGATAACAAAACGGGCGGGAAGATTACCGGCCTCGGTCATGGCAGCCTGACCTACAGCCACGAATCCGATCCGGTCACTTTCTTCCTGAATGATTCGGCCCCCTTTCTTTATGATAGCTCCAGCCACTCCTCCGCCGTGCTGGAGGTAGGAATTGGCTGCGTTGACGATGGCGTCCACTTTTTCGTCTGTTATATCTCCTTTAACCAGACTGATAAATTTTTTGCTGATGATCTCCTTCTGCACCAGGCATACATTCATTTATTTCTCCTTATTCAACAAGCTGGAAATTGCTATATTAATTACCTCTTTTTCAGAAGACCTAGTCTGGTTTATTATAAGAAATAATTGGGAAAGGATCAAATTTGGGAAAAAAACTGTGTCCGAAGATAATCCTCGAAGGAACCCGACTGACCTTTAAAACTGAGATTGCCTTTGCTTTGAATGAACATCCCCGGATTGTTGGTCCGCGGAAATACCGTTATCACTCTCCCATTATTTCCGCCGAATGGTGTGCCTTTACTAATTTCCCGTGGGGCAGGGGGCTGATCAATTTTGAAGCATCGGAAGAGGAGCGGGCCATGGAAACCTACCGTACCTGGATCCATCTGTTTGAATTATTGTCGTATTACTCCTGGATTGTCGATCGTTTCCATCTCTCTACCCAATTGTATCAGCAGCAGGCTTTTGGTAAGGAGATTCATTTTGATTGGCTGGAAGCGCGTCTGAAAAAATTGGATTTTCGATTGATCTTTCTCAGCCGCTCAGCGGGGTCTTTTGAAGCTGCTTTGAACAAACGCCTGCAGGTGAGTGGAAATCCGGCCCAATATAAAGATCTCAATGTGTTTATCAATGAACAGGAAGCCTACCGGAAATTGATTCAAAAGTCAGTACTTCAGAAATATGAAGTGGATATCTCGGATAATAAAATAGCCCGGGCGGTAGATCAGATTGCCGATTGGCTGGAAGAAACCGGCGGATTGTGGGCAGTTTAGCATCTCAAGTTTTAACATTTTCATATCTGCGGTTACCCTGTCAATACGCATAGACCATAGCATTTTGAATATTTTTAAATTATATTTAGGCGAAAATTATGTATCACTTAAATTATTGACTATAGGTAAGCCTGGTAAATTTGATTTAAAGGTTTAAGGAAATTTCCAAGTGTTATCACCGCGAAAAATTTTTAAATATTTAAAAAATCATTCCCTGTTAACTATTATATTATTGATCGTATTAATCAGTCTTTTTGGGGGAATGATTTTTTATCAACTGGAATCTAAAACGGTTGAGGAATCACTCTGGTGGGTAGTAGTGAGCATCACTTCGGTAGGTTATGGTGATATTGTACCGGTCACAAGTTTTGGACGCTTACTCGGCGGTTTTATTATTCTAACTGGATTGGTTTTGTTTTCAACCTTTACTGCCATTGTCTCATCTATTTTTGTAACTCAAAGACTGAAGGAGGAGCGGGGATTGAAACAGATTACTGAAAAAAATCATATTATCTTGTGTGGTTGGAATCATACTGCAGAACAGATACTGCGAGTCATTTTTCAGAAAGAGGATATCACAGCACTGGTTTTAATCAATCAATTACCTGAGGAGCAGGTACAAAATATTTTCCTGAAATTTAAACAAAAGCCTTTGCATTTTATCCGCGGAGATTTTGGTCAGGAAGAGATATTGAACCGGGCAAATATAACGAAGGCCGACACGGTAATTATTATTCCGGACGCCAGTGCTGGTCTCACTGCCCGGAGTGATGAAAAGACCATTTTAACTGCTTTCTCGGTAAAGGCTATCCACCCCAAGATAAAGGTCTATGCTCATATATTAGACCGTGATAATGAGCCCTATTTAAAGAAGGCGCAGGTAGAAGATTATATTGTCAGCGATGCTTTTTCCGGAATGTTGTTAGGTGAGATGGTCTCCTCACCGGGAATACCTCTATCCATCCAGCAGCTTATTCGGGCGGGGGATTCTGGAAATTTAACTCAACAGAACATTCCACCGGAATTGGTTGGAAAGACCTTTGGTGAGGCCATTACTTATTTTCGCAGGAATCGTCAGTTGCCAATTGCTATCGTAAGGGAACAAAAGGCTTTATCTCTCTCTCAGATTATTTCGGAAGATTACTCCGATCTGGATAAATTTATTGAACGTAAATTTAAAGAAGCCGGGATAAACCTGAAAAAAGGTGACTACTTAGATGTTCAAATAAATCCCGCAGATGCCACTGTCCTTGAGGAAGATCTTGCTTTGATTGTAATTAAATAAAAGAATGACGTTAGAGTTTATATGAGCAAATTTAAAACAGAAGACATTTTTCAATTTCTCAAAAATGTGACACTTTTCCAGAATGTTTCTGAAACTGACTTAAAAAATGCTGTCGATGTATTAATTTTGAAAAGGTGTCAAAAGGGCGAAGATATTATTCGTGAAGGGGAAAAGGGTGATAGCATTTTCTTCCTACTGGAAGGGCAAGTAAACATCAACAAAAAGATGACCCTGATATCCCGAGCTGATGAAAAAAGTCAGCTTGATAAAGTTTTAATAAAACTGAAGGACAGTGACCATCCATTTTTTGGTGAAATGGCCATTTGTACAGAAGGGGAGGTACGTTCGGCCACGGTTACTGCTGAGACAGAATGTTTGCTAGGTGAATTATCTGCTGAGAATATTCATCGAATGGTCAAAAAATATCCAGTATTTGGATTGCAATTCTATCAAAATTTGTCGAGAGTATTAGCCGATCGTTTGCGTAAGGCTAACCGTGACATTCTCAAACTCTCTACTGCTTTAACTCTGGCCTTGGAAGAATAAAAACCATCCACAGGAAGCAAATCCGCATTTAGAGGTGAAAATATTTTTCAAAATGCGGTTGATAATCCTGAGGATGATATTCACCCCGCGTCCGGTCCAGAATATATTTTCCCTGATATTTCCCGGCTGCGATCTTTTGCAGAGCATCAATAAAAAGATCTACTTCCTGCAAAGTATTATACATTCCGAAACTGGCCCGTACCGCTCCCGGTAAATTCGAGCGGTCTCCCTGCAGAATCTGTTCTTCAATTTCCCTGGCCTCTTTTTCGCCAACGCCTATTAAAAGCTTGATATAAGGATGGGCACAAAAACAACCATTTCTTACCCCGACGCCCCCCTCATAATTCAAAATTGCTGCGGTTAAAGCATGGGGCATTCCCTCCAGGTTAAAAGCGACCACTCCCAGTCGATTGTCCACTACTGCCGGATCGGAACTGCCATATATTTTCATTCCCGGGATCTGATTCATTTTTTTAATCAGGTGAGTAGTGAGCTGTTTTTCATGTTCGGCAATATCCGGCATTCCCAACTCCTTGATGGCCAGCAGTGATTTGGCCAGGGCAATAACCCCGATGGTATTGGGGGTGCCTGCTTCATCTTTTTCAGGCGCCTCAGTCCAATGGGCGTAATCTAATCCCACAATCTTCACTGTTCCTCCTCCCACGTAATCCGGATCGCCCTTCTCAAAAAATTCCCGGTCTCCGATCAGCACTCCGGAACCAAACGGGGCATAAATTTTATGGGCGGAAAATACCAGAAAGTCAATATGACCGGGATCATCTGGATTTCTCATATCAATGGTTCGATGAGGTGCCAGCTGAGCAGCATCTATCATGATCCGGGTATGAAACTCATGACAGATCTGAGCCAACCGGTTGATGTCATTCACCCAGCCGGTTACGTTTGATGCGCCGGTGATGGCCACCAGGGCTACCCTGTCCCGGTACTTTTTTAATAAACGAATTAAATCCTCTTCATCTAACCGGCCGTCTTCTGAAATTCCGATGTGTACTACCCTGGCATGTGCCCGCCACGGAAGGTCATTGGAGTGATGTTCCATTTTAGTGATTAAAACTACCTGATTTTTCCGGACGGGATAGCGGTAGGCCAGTTTGTTTATCGCTTCAGTGGCATTCTTCCCAAAAATGATGGCATGGGTTGAGGGATCGACATTGACAAATTCTGCTACCACTTCCCGGCCCTGGTCGTAAATTTCCGAACAGATTTGCGATTTAAATCCGGTGCCGCGGTGAATGCTGCTGTACCATTCCATCGCTTCATTCACTTTTTCCAGAACCGGTTTAAGTGCCGGAGTACTGGCGGCATTGTCGAAATTAATGTAGCACTGCATCCGTCCATCCAGCAGCGGTACTTTCTTGTCGAAACCGACAATGTGCTGATAAAGGTTTTCAAGATTCATTTTTAAGGAGATTCCCTTGACCGCTTCCATATCCCTGACCTGCCATCATAGATTTTTTTTTCTGAATTATTCAAAACCACTAAGTCACAAAGACACAACGACTATAAAATTAATAGATTAGGTTATCATCAATGCTAAATTATTATGAAATTGATTTTAATTTTTCTCAACACCCAACTTCAATTTTCTTTGTGTCTTGGAGTCTTCGTGGTTCAATTTTATGAATTATGCAAGTTTAAAATAAAGCATAATGAAATAATTTTGGTTCTGCATCGATGCTGATAATATAATCGTGAATTCTGCGGTTCACTTCAAGCAAAATTGTTAAAATATCAGGCTGGTGGTTTGGTGAATATTGATTATCTGACCCAGAGGAACATCTTTCCAGCCATCAGCAACAGAATCACCAGGATGCTGATGAAAGTGCTCTTTTCTGATTTGAGTGCATTGATAAAATCGGGGCTCACCGGGTTGTCAGCCTTCAGAGGAGAGAATCGTGGAAAAAAACGAGGTACTTTGTTTTTATATTCCAGGTAAGAATTTCCGAACAATTCCTGCAATTTTTCTTCTTCCAGCTTTACAATCAAATGATATTGTACTCCAAAGAAAATCCAGATGATGAATATCAGCCAAGGCAGCCAGGTGTTGGAAATTATAGCTGCTCCGGTGTAGATACACAAGTTACCGATGTAGAGTGGATTTCTGACATGAGCAAAGGGGCC
>MESS01000030.1:10181-12008 GCA_001771055.1 Caldithrix sp. RBG_13_44_9 | reverse complement strand
GGGTCCTGGTTGCCCCGCCGGCGTAAGCCACACCCCAGAACCGGACCATTTCTCCGATAATCATCACCAGGATTCCCCATAAGAAAGAGGAAGCGGTGGGTCTGGCAAAAATCAAAACAATTAAAACTATCGGTACTGGTGTTAATCCGCGGAATTTGAAGAAAAATTGTCTAAGATCCACTTTGTAATCCCCAAAAATTTTGGACAACCTGAGCATGCTCCTCAATGTTCTTTAATATGGCGTTCGCTACCTGCAAAGCCCGCACTCCCTGGCGACCATCTACCGCTGGTGCGGTATCGTTGAGTATGGAGTTCACAAACAGAGAAAGTTCATATTGCAAAGGATTGATATCTTTCTTTTCGAAGCGGGTGTAGCGGATTTCCTTTGAATTTTTGCCTTCTCCCAGCTTACCGAAAGATATGGCCATGTTTCCCCCCTTGGCCGGGATCTGCGGATCAGCTAATTCATACACTTCACTCACTCCCTCCAGGAAATCAACCGAGATATAGGCATTAGGCTGAAAGAATCTCATCTTACGCATCTTGCGGTTGGAGATCCGGCTGGCGGTAACATTGGCCACCGCTCCGTTCTCAAAATTTATCCGGCAATTGGCAATGTCCTCACTGGAAGAGATAATGGATACTCCGCTGGCATCGATGGTCTTCACCGGACTGGGGATAAAACTTAGAATGAGATCGATGTCATGGATCATTAAATCTAATACTACTGCCACATCGGTTCCCCGCGGATTAAAAGTGGATAAGCGGTGCGATTCAATAAACAGCGGATTGATATCCCGTCCCTCCAGGGCCAGAATGGCGGGATTGAATCGCTCGATGTGTCCTACCTGCAGCTTCAGATGGGATTTATCTGCCATCGAAACCAGTTTTTCACCCTGTTCCACGGTCTCAGTAATCGGTTTCTCAATGAACACGTGCTTTTTTTGCTCCAGGGCTAACTGAGCATACTCAAAATGAGTGGTGGTAGGCGTCACAATACTGACCGCTTGACAATTGTTGAGTAATTGATTGATCTCCTTAAAAGCCGGCAAGTTAAATTCATTCTGAATGGCCTGACACCGTTCTTGGCTTGTGTCATAGAAACCCACCAGATTGGCTTGGGGAATATTTTTCAATTGTTGAACATGCCAGCGGCCCAGATGGCCTACTCCTATTACTCCGATATTTACTTTTTCCTGGTTCATGGATTTTGATTTTCCCCTTCTTCAATTAAACGGTATCTTTTTCTGCCCTCTAAGGCCTGGAAAGTGAATGTTAAAGTCCGGTCTGCCAGGAAGTAGGTCCAGCGCAAATAGGGTTTTACCGGACTCAGGCTATTATCTTCCACTTCATTGGGCTGGCCGTAGGATAAAATGATTCTGCCCGGATCAGTGCTCCAGCCGGGAGTCCGTTTATCACTCCATACCCGGTCCACGCTATCCACCCGGTTGTAGAATTCAAATAGAATTTCATTAAAAGCAGTGCCGGGGGTGGGATCTTTTTGCTGCCAGAAATTTTCAAATTTCCGCCTGCGTTCTTCTTTGCTCCCGCCGTTGATCTCATTATATTCGTTCTCCGGTAAAATAACTTTCAGCGGCGGGATGGCATATTCAAGGATTCTGAGGCTGCGAGGTTTCGTGATCCATATTAATTCAAGCGGAATCTGTTGGATCAGGCTGTCTGCGCTACCCCGGTAGACCATTTTTGCATCATATTTTCCTTCCGGCCATTCTTGAGAGGGAAGATCTACCAGAAACATGGCTTGGTGATTTGTTAGATGTAACAGAGTGTCCAGATCGCAGACCTGATGGGAGTTGCTTTTTTCAT
>MESS01000030.1:7104-10125 GCA_001771055.1 Caldithrix sp. RBG_13_44_9 | reverse complement strand
ATTTTTAATTTTTCGTTAAAGGGCAATTGTCCCCAGCTGGCCAGCGGTCTGGCTGGTAATAAAGGCAACACCGGTTCGTCATTCCGAAAATCGACCATGAACAGCGGGGAGGGGGCTTGAAGTTCTTTTACTACCGGCAGGGAAAAATTCAATTTGGTTTGAAATTTTTGTTTATCCTGCAGATCCTGGTATTTAAAAGTAACCTCATACTCACCAGGGGGAATAGTGAGTGAATCCCAGGTCAAAAATAACTTATCCCGTCGATTGGTCAATTCATAATCTTTCACCGAAAAGGTGGACGGCCAGACTTTGGAATATGTTTGGCGGGATTTTTTTTCCAGAAATATGATTTCGGTATCAAAGCTGGCCAGATATTCATCATCTTTAAGGGTGAATTGCAGCATGTCATAGACCAGGTCGACAATGATAATGATCTTAAACTGGTTATTGGCATAGGAAATCGGGTAAGGCCTTACCAGCACCGGACCACCCTGAGGGGGCTGTTTACCCTGCGTCATAGATGGTGATGGATATCCTGAGGGATCAGGTTGCCCGTATGCAATCTGCAGAACGAGACATAAGAGAAAGAAAAGAATGGTTCGCATAAAATCCTCGCGCAAAATATATAACTCGGCTTCATTTAAATCAAGCCATACCTTAATTCAGAATGTAATGCCTTTGAATTCAGGAAGTTTCTTTTACCTTTTATTGAGTCAGTGTTCATATTTTCCAAACATCAATCCGGCAGTTAATTTAGACCACTTCAATTTGAAGGAACTTGCATAATCTTTCTGAATAGCTTAAATTTTCAAGCTAATTTTATAGGATGGGATTAATTCAACTTACGGTTGTTATTCATGAGAGAATCTGGCGTTGTTATAAAAAAAGATGCGGCAGGAATCGCGGTTAAGATGCAAAGCAGTTTTTCCTGCGAAGGATGCAATGCCTGCCATATCGAACAAGGGAAGGACCATATACTACTTATTCAGCAGGAATTTCCGGTGCAGCCGGGAGAGAAGGTTGAGATTGAAATAAATCCAAGATTTACCATACTTGCGATCTTTTTGATCTTTTTTTTACCGTTAGTGATGTTAATTGTCGGATATTATCTGTTTCAAAATTACCTGCCCTTGCCCGGGGTCACCCCATTCTATCAAGGTATTGTGGGAGCGATCATCGGATTTATCATTTCTTATATTTTTACTCATTTTTATGATCGTCATTTAAAAAACAGTTCTTCGCAAAAGAATATTCAAATTTCACGAATAATAAAATAAACAGAATTATATGTTCAGAGAATTTTTGAGATCAAAGATCCATCGGGCAACCGTCACCAAAGTTAACCTGCACTATAACGGTTCCCTTTCAATAGATGAAGAGATTTTGGAAGCTTCCTGGATCCTGGTGAATGAACGCATTTATATTTATAACATTCATACCGGCCAGAGGTTTGAAACCTATGCCATCAAGGCTCCCCGCGGAAGCAAGGAGTTCGGTTTGAACGGTGCCGCGGCCCGGATGGGTTCGGTGGGGGATTTGATTATTGTTGTAGCCTATTGTTACCTGAATGAGACTGAAATTGCCAGTCATAAGGCCCGCATCGTCATCCTGGGAGAAGGAAATCAAATACAAGAAATTCTTGATACTCAGTGAACCGGAATATTCTATACAAAAATCAGATTATCCTTTTTTTGGACCATTTGTTTATAAACTGCTTAATTCACAAAATTGTTATTTATTTGGTGTAAAGTTAGTAAAATTAAATCCTTTACCTTGCCACGGGTTTTCCCAAAGGGATCCCTCACGGGAAAACCCGTGGCAAAGGATGAATGAACAATGGCTTGACTTCTATCAATTTTGTGAATTAAGCAGGTTAAATAACCTCACTCCCCGGTATTTGTGAATAATTCCAGATGATCAAACGTTTAAAAATGAAATTTTTTCTGTTCCTGGCAAAAATTGTTGTACCTCCGCTATTAATGCTGTACCGTTACTCTTTATCCATCAAGATATATCATCGTAATTTTGTTCTGGGCTGCCACCAGCGGGGAGAACAGATTATCTATACCGTCTGGCACGAGAATATGATTTTAGGGCTATTGGCGCATAAGAATCAGGGAGTCCATGTTCTGGTAAGCCAGCATTTTGACGGTGAGATTATTGCTAACATCCTGAAGGTTTTTGGCTTTAAATCGATAAGAGGTTCCAGCACCCGGGGTGGAAAAGAAGCTTTTGCCCAGATGAAACAAAAGATGGAACGGGAGCAAGGAGAAGTTGCTTTTACTCCGGATGGGCCCAGGGGGCCCCGCCGGGAAGTAAAATTAGGTATTATCCGGTTGGCTTCCAAAACCGGCGCCCCGATTATTCCGGTTGCGATAGCCGCCTCAAGTTTTAAGAGACTAAACAGCTGGGACCGCATGTTAATTATCCTTCCATTTGCCCGCTGTACCCTGGTTTATCATGAACCGATATATGTACCTGCCAATATAGATACTCAAACATTAAAAGACCATGCCCAGCGGTTAACATTGATAACCAATGAGCTTGAGAAAGAAGCCGAGAGATGTTTACTTGGCTAAGAGCACTGGCCGTCCTGTTTTTTCCCCTGCCGGTTTTATACACTTTAGTGGTATATATCAGGAACAGGTTATACGATTGGGGCTGGTTCAGATCCTACAAAATTCCGGCTACGGTGATCAGTATTGGTAATATCCAGTTGGGCGGAACCGGCAAGACCCCGCTGGTGCAATTTCTGGCAGAGACACTAAATAACGAGGGTCTTCAGCCAGTGATTCTTACCCGCGGATATAAACGAAAAAGCACCCGGACTATCATCATTAATTCTGCAAACCGTGAGAACTTGACAGTTGATGAGATAGGCGATGAACCATTTTTATTATCCCGGAATTTGCCGGAAGTGACAATTGGAGTAGATGCTGACCGCCGGCGGGCGGCATTGCAGGTGCTGGAAGCAAATCCGGAAGCGATATTCATTTTAGATGATGGTTTCCAACATCGGCA
>MESS01000030.1:5314-7073 GCA_001771055.1 Caldithrix sp. RBG_13_44_9 | reverse complement strand
GATTGTTCCCGCTGGTCAAACCTTCCTTTCCTTTTTCCCTTGACTCAGTTCCGGGATGTACCATCGTCCTTAAAACGGGCCCAGGCCATCATCCTTACTCATTCTGAGGATAATCTGACTAAGTGTGAAAAATTGTCCAGGCAGCTTGCCTCACGCTGCCAGGTCCCGGTGTTTTATGGACATTATCAGGCAATTGAGCTGAAGGGAATTTCAGAAGCAATATACTGCTCGCTGGATCAGCTTAAAAATAGCAATATTGCTGCATTTTGCGGCATTGCCCAACCGTCAGTTTTTTTTAATATGTTGTCCGGGCTGGGAGGGAATATTTGCTGGAGAGGTGTTTATCGGGATCATTATAGCTATCAATTAAAAGATGTTCAGGAAATCGCCCAACAGGCTAAAACGGCCGGAGCAGAGTATATCATCACCACCCAGAAGGATGCGGTGAAACTGGCAGCTCTCAAAATGCCCTTCACCGAGCCGTGGTTTTTTTTACAGGTTGGATTTGTGGTAGGGGAGAGAAACGAGTTCACCAGCTTTCTTAAAAAACATCTGCCTCAATTTGATCCGGCTGCAAATAAATAAAAAAAAGATTTTGAATAACTTAACATTGAATATTAAATTTGAAAGCTAATATCGCGGGGTGGAGCAGTTTGGTAGCTCGTCGGGCTCATAACCCGAAGGTCGCAGGTTCAAATCCTGCCCCCGCTACTAATGACACTGTCCTTATATTCTAGGGCAGTTTTTTTATCATACTGGCGGCGTAGCTCAGTCGGTTAGAGCATCGGAATCATAATCCGAGTGTCCGGGGTTCGAATCCCTGCGCCGCTACTTTCTAAATCCTCCCAGCCATGAAAAGTCAATTGAAAAACCGTTTCCTGGAATTTATTCTGCAGAAGCAACTATTTCTGACCGGTGACCAGGTTTTGGTAGCGGTAAGCGGTGGGGTAGACTCGATGGTGCTGTTGCACCTGTTGTACCACTGCCGGAAAAGACTCAAGCTGGGACTGGGCATTGTCCATCTCCATCATGAATTGCGCCCGGGGGCGGCCGATGCCGATCAGGAACTGGTTAAAGAAACCGCCGGCGAATTAAACCTGCCGGTCTTCTGTCTTCGTCAATCGGTCAGTGCTTTTGCCGCTGAAAAAAAAGTCTCCCTGGAAGAAGCCGGACATATATTGCGGGAAATGTTATTTGCTGAGGTCGCAGTGCAACAGGGATATCAAAAAATTGCCACTGCCCATCATCTTGATGATCAGGCTGAAACGGTCTTAATGCGCCTGCTTTTGGGAAGCGGTTTATCAGGCCTGGCCGGCATCAGATTACGGAAAACGATCTGGGTGCGGCCGCTGCTTTTTGCCCGCCGGCAGGAGATTGAAGAATATGCCCGCCAGCGCCAGATCAGCTTCGGAGAGGATGAAACCAATCGGGATCTCACGTTCCTCCGGAATAAGATCAGGCATCAGTTGCTGCCCATGCTGTTAAAAGAATATAATCCACGTACTGTCTACCAGCTAGCTCACTTGGCGAGTATCTTTGAAGAGTGGGAACAATACCTGCAACCACAACTGCAGTCTGCCATTCACCAATTTGTAAAATCTGTTTCTGAAAATAAATTTGAAGTTGGAATCAACTTTATTAAACAATATTTTTCATGGATTAAAATTCCTTTACTAGAATATATTTTTTCTAAACTTGGGCAGTCAAACTTAGGAATGAATTATCAGCAGTTTTCTGATTTTAACAGTTGGGTGGAAAA
>MESS01000030.1:2122-5285 GCA_001771055.1 Caldithrix sp. RBG_13_44_9 | reverse complement strand
GACCTGGACTTGTCTCAGTGAAGCGCCGGACTGCCATTGAATTTAATAGATTGTCCCAGGTGGATGACATCCAGCAGGAGTTAAAAATTGAATCCGGAGTAGAATATGCATTTCCGGACAGCGGCTGTAAGTTACTCATTCTCCCGGTTCCGGTCGAAGAAGTAAAATTTACTTCGAAAAAGAGCGAGGAATATATCGCCGGAGATCAGCTGGAATTTCCTCTGCTGGTTAGAAACTGGAATTCGGGTGACCGGTTTATACCCCTGGGAATGAGACAGTCCAAACTGGTGAGTGATTACCTGACCGACTGTAAGATCGGCTATCCCGAGCGGAAAAAAGCCAGGCTATTGCTCAATGGCCAGGAAATTGTTGCCATTCTGGGGATACAGATCAGTAATCTTTACCGTGTTCAACCGCATTCGAAGAAAATATATCGTCTTAAACTAATGAAGAACAGCTAATGGAACCAAAACATCTGAAAATTGATCAACTGGATTTTGAAATACTTATCAGTCACCGGGAATTGGATAAACGTGTTACTGAACTGGCCGACCAGATTTCCCTTGATTACCAGGGAAAAGTGCCGATCTTTGTGGGAGTGCTCAATGGTGCGATCATTTTCCTCTCGGATCTGATCCGTAAGCTTACTGTTGAGTGTGAGATTGACTTTATCAAAATATCCAGTTATGGAAACAAGCGGATATCCTCCGGTGCCATCACCATGATCAAGGATTTCAGTGCTGATTTGCATGGCCGGGACATTATCGTAGTGGAAGATATCGTCGACTCCGGGTTGTCGGTAGCCTATTTGAAAAAAAGAATAGAAAGTATGAAACCTGCCAGCGTTAAATTTGTATCATTACTGGTTAAAAAAGATTGTGCAGTGGTCCCATTGAATATTGATTATATGGGATTTGAGATTGAAAATAAATTTGTGGTCGGATACGGTCTGGATGTGGCTCAAAAGAAAAGGAATCTGAAGGCCATCTATCAGATTAAAGAATAAATTCTAAGCATGAAGGAAACAGTAAAGAGAAATGAATCAAAATAAAAGTCCGAAAATGAACGAGAGAAAGCCGGCAGGACCCAATCGCGATAATAATGAATTTCAATGGAAGCGAGGCTCTAAGACCATTATTATCTGGGTCATTATCATCATGGCTATTATCCTGCTCACCTCGATTTTTCCAATTGGCAAGGGGCAGGATCGCGATGTTCCCTATTCGAAATATATTTATTTCCTGCAGAATGATCTCATTACCGCCGGAGAAGTGGTGATCAAGGAAAATGAATTCCGGGGTGAGTTAAAGAAATCATTCCAGGATATCCTGCCCAATGGTAAAACCATTGATTATAAGAAATTCAAAACGGTCCTGCCGTTTGTGGATGAAAATATGGTCAAAACCTGGCAGGAAAAAGAGATCAGTATTGAATTTGTCCAGCCGTCCAGTGAATGGTTACTGATACTGGGTAATATGCTGCCCTGGATCTTATTGATCGGTTTCTGGATCTTTCTGGCCCGCCGGATGCAAGGAGGAGGAGGCGGTGCTGGCCGGAACATTTTTTCCTTCGGGAAAAGCCGTGCCAAAATGAGTATGGAGAGCGAAACCAAAGTGACTTTCGATGATGTGGCCGGCTGCGATGAAGCCAAGGAAGAATTACGGGAAATCATAGAATTCCTGAAAAGTCCGGCCAAGTTTAACCGTCTGGGTGGTAAGATTCCCAAAGGCGCTCTTCTCCTGGGCCCTCCCGGAACCGGCAAAACCTTATTGGCCCGGGCAGTAGCCGGTGAAGCCGCGGTGCCCTTTTTCAGCATGAGTGGAGCGGACTTTGTGGAAATGTTTGTGGGGGTAGGAGCCAGCCGGGTGAGAGATCTATTTGAAAATGGCCGCAAACATGCCCCCTGTATTATCTTCATTGATGAAATGGATGCGGTGGGCCGGCAGCGCGGTGCCGGACTTGGGGGTGGTCATGATGAACGGGAACAGACCCTGAATGCCCTGCTGGTGGAAATGGATGGATTCGATACCAAGGAAGGCGTGATCATCCTGGCGGCTACCAACCGGCCGGATGTGCTGGATGCGGCTTTGCTTCGTCCGGGACGCTTCGATCGCCAGATTGTGGTAGACCGGCCGGATGTCCGCGGCCGGGAAGGTATCCTGAAAGTGCATACCAAGAGCATCCCGCTTTCCAAGGATGTGGATCTCTCGGTTTTAGCCAAGGGGACACCGGGTTTGGCCGGGGCGGAACTGGCCAATCTGGTGAATGAAGCGGCTTTATATGCCGCCCGCCAGGACCGCGATTTTGTCACCATGGAAGATTTCGAAATGGCCAAGGATAAGATCATGATGGGCATGGAACGGAAAAGCCTGATCATCACCGAAGCCGAGAAAAAGAGCACCGCCTTTCACGAAAGCGGACATGTCCTTATGGCTAAATTAATTCCGGGTTCCGATCCGGTGCATAAAGTCACCATCATCCCCCGGGGCCGGGCTTTAGGGTTAACTTCTTATCTGCCGATTGATGAACGACATAATTATTCAAAACAATATTTAGAGACTTTCCTGTGCCATCTTCTGGGAGGCCGGGTAGCTGAGAAATTGGTGATGGATGAGTTAACTACCGGAGCAGGCAATGACATTGAACGGGCCACTGATCTGGCCCGCAAAATGGTCTGCGAATGGGGAATGAGCGAAAAACTGGGTCCAGTAACCTTCGGTAAAAAAGAAGAAGAAATTTTTCTGGGACGCGAAATTGCCCAGCATCGCGATTACAGTGAACAGACCGCCCAGGAAATTGACCGGGAAGTACGGAACATCATTGCTAAGGCAGAGAAAAAGGTGGAACATTTGCTATCGGAGAATCTGGATAAACTCCATCGCTTAGCAGAAGCATTGCTGGAACGCGAGATCCTGGACGGCGAAGAAATAGATCTGCTGCTGGAAGGAAAAGAATTACCGCGAAAGGTCAATGCCGGGAAAGGTGGAAATGGACCAGCCAAAACTGCGGCTGATTCAGGGAATAAGACCGAAAAAGCCCAGATCTCCAGCGATGGCAAAAATGAAAAAGTTAAAAATTCAGTCAGATCTCTGATCAAGAAATCGAAACCGCGGTCAAAGAAGACGGTAATAGAGGATAAACAGAATAAATCTGCTGAGGATCA
>MESS01000030.1:334-2085 GCA_001771055.1 Caldithrix sp. RBG_13_44_9 | reverse complement strand
GGCCCTGGAAGCGGGTATCTCAGAAGAAGTGGCCGATGATCTGATCGTTATCCGGGATATTCCTTTTTATTCGCTGTGTGAGCATCACCTGCTCCCATTCTTTGGGAAAGTTCATCTGGCCTACATTCCCAGACAAAATAAAGTATCGGGCTTTTCTGCCATTACCCGTTTGGTGGACATTTTTTCCCGACGTCTGCAGATTCAGGAGCGGCTCACCCGGCAAATTGCCAATGCCCTGATGCAATTTCTCGATCCCCGGGGAGTGCTGGTCATCGTTGATGCACAGCAGTTATGTGTGAGCATGCGGGGAACCAAAAAGGACTCAGTGAGGACGGTTACCCGGGCAACCCGGGGTGAGATATCTCCCGATTGCCTGCCGCTGCTGGGATTCAAGACCAGCTGAACCACTGCCGGCCCTGAAAATTTAATTTGCATTAAACTGGATGATATCGAAAATTAGTTGGTAATTATTTTTAATTTTATGATTATGTCCTTAATTCAGCAAGTTGAAGCAAAAATCGAATTATTTTGTACTCTTCCAATTCCCAAACCTTCGCCTTATATGTCTTCATGAATATGGCATGGGATGAGGAGAGAAATGATATGTGTAAAAAGAACGATCTTTGCGAACCGTCTGATATTATTATTTATTGTTCTTTTCTCTGATAGAAAAGAACCAAAAGATCAAGACTGTCAGAAAAAATCAGAAAATTCAACGGTTCGCGTCACTCCCGCACTAAAACGGGTTTTAGTGCGGGACCGGAATTTTTACTGATTTTTTCTGAAGGTCGATAAAACTAAATCTGAATCTGTAACTTATCGTTTTGTATGTTAATACATGTTGTTTTCTAAAGGACATAATCATTTAATTTTATGACTGACTGAAACGGTGAGAATAAAGCTATGGTGCAATGGATCAAATTTATATCTGGAAATGTACCGGGTGGTATTTTTTTGTATCTGCTAGTATTACTGATCACTTTTTTGGTCTTATTCTTCATGCACCGGGTCAATGAATTGTTCACCCGTAAGTATCTGATTCGCTGGGGCATTGTCAGCTTCAGTCTGATTACCATCATTTATCTGGTGATCTGGTTTCGAAATCCCCCCACCCAGGTTTTAAAACGCTACTCGATAGATATTGTCAATGAAAAGGGACAGGGTGACTGGTATACTCATTATGTGAGCGGTTTGATATCATCCAGCCTGACACCGTATGTATCAGAACGGGAGTACTTTTTCTCTCCGTCCTGGTATTACCGGATCACTCCTTCCGATTCAGCTGCAAGCCGGACGATCAAAAAAAATGCATGTTTAAATTTGCCAATTCATAAAGTCCTGCAAGGGAAAATCAGGCGAGGGGAAAGTCAGATTCATATCAACTGTCAGCTGATCAGTTATCCTTCCGGAAAAGTGATCAAATCCTCTCAGGCTGAATTTACTATTTCTGATTCCGCTCAATTGATAAAATGGCTGCAGCGGGAATTTGCAGGATTACTGCCTTTTGCAGCAGATTCGGATCTGGTTCCATCTGCTCCTCCGGACAGTTTATTAGAAGAAGTAAAAATATTTTATGAGCAGCGGAATTATCAGCTTTCACGGGATCGATTGAATATTGCCGGCAGCCAGGAAGATCAGAGTCCGCAAAATGAAATCTATCAAAAGCTGCTGGAGGTAAAACTGGCGGGTGAAAGAAGTAAGAAAGAACCGGTGAAAAATCCTTACAGTGGGGAAATCCCATCCTGGAAGAA
>MESS01000030.1:0-128 GCA_001771055.1 Caldithrix sp. RBG_13_44_9 | reverse complement strand
GGGAGTTTGGTTTTGACCGGGCGGTTGACATTTATCAGCGAATTCTGGATCTCTGCCCGCTGGAAGAAGCCGTTTTACTGCAGTGGGTTGAAAAGATTATTGAAAGAAACCCCGGCTATACTGCTCCT
>MESS01000029.1:29851-30248 GCA_001771055.1 Caldithrix sp. RBG_13_44_9 | reverse complement strand
ATATCTTCAAGTGAAAATGACCGGTACTCAATATTGTAACCTTCAAGTTTAAACGACAGGTTTTTTGCTTTATTCTTTAACACCTCAGGCTTGTACCGCTCCTTCCTCATTTTTACTTCCCCAATAAGAGCTTTGCCATGCAGATCGTCTATAGCAACTATATCAAGCTCATTGAGATTGCCTTTTTCCCAATAACTGCCCACAATATTGTAAATACCATCTAAAACCAGCTTTTCCCTGAAATATTTCTCAAGAAATATTCCGCTGTATGTATCAAAATCACGTTCAACGATCTGTTGAATATATTTATAATTGCCTAACTCTACAGCACTGCGGTATTTGTAGATAAACCGGAACCAAAAGGACAAAAAGTTATCATCAATTGCATATTTCTGTA
>MESS01000029.1:29571-29837 GCA_001771055.1 Caldithrix sp. RBG_13_44_9 | reverse complement strand
CTGGAAAGAACAGGCCTGATACTTCTTATAAGCATGTACTCATTTTCGAGCCTGTCGAGATAACCGCCTATATCCCTCTGGAGAATCGATTCTATCTCTGGCCGCGATGTCTTTGAGGATGCAATAAGTGAGAGTATTGAAAAATATATACCATAATCCTTGCCGAATTCTTCTATCAGAACATTTCTACCCTCATCAATCAACAGTGAGTTATCCCTGAATATTTCTTCAAGCATCAGTGGAAAAGTAAACCGTTCTTTGTCGCA
>MESS01000029.1:29226-29485 GCA_001771055.1 Caldithrix sp. RBG_13_44_9 | reverse complement strand
AAATCAGCTGTTTAATGACATCAACACCGAACGGACGAAGATTTATGCGCTCATCGGCACGACCGAAAAGAGGCTCTTTTTCATCTTCGAATATCTTTTGCATCATAGAAAAGACCGAACCGCAAAGAACGAGGTTCATTCTGGCCGTCTGCTTATATTTGTCCCAGAGCCTCTGGATTTCTCCGTAAACCGCTTTGTTTACATGCGAAAACTCCTGAAACTCATCAATAACAAGAGTGAACGGATTTGTCCGGGAATT
>MESS01000029.1:28945-29134 GCA_001771055.1 Caldithrix sp. RBG_13_44_9 | reverse complement strand
GACATAACAGTACCTCATTCTTCCTTACCACAAAAAAATAGAGAAAAGGTCCTTTTTCATAAGCCCTGTTGGCAAGAGTTGTTTTCCCTATCCTCCTGCGGCCGGTAATGACAGTCATTCTGGCAGATTTTTCTGATCTCCTCCGTATCTCACCAAGCAACTCAAGCTCTTTCTCGCGATCAATGAATT
>MESS01000029.1:27816-28629 GCA_001771055.1 Caldithrix sp. RBG_13_44_9 | reverse complement strand
CTCATTTCATCTTTTTTTCATTATTTTGTGGTTAATAATAAAGGATAAAATTTTTTATTCAAAGCGGATTTTTACAATGATTTTGGAGGCAGTCGACGCTCCTGATGGGAATATAGCGATGACTCCTGTATTATAAATATCTATCTATCCCGGGTATTTTATTTGAGACAGGATCACAGGATTTACATGATTAATTATAAAAACGGATTTTTCATTTTGAGTCAGTCATAGTTCTAAGTATTGACTAATTCAAGTATTTTTTATCCTGTTCATCTGGTCCCAGGGAAGGGATGGCTTCGCCATGATCCTGTCCAAAATTTATGATGCATCCCAAAAACAGGCTGGTCAGGTTGGCTCCTTCTCCTGAATTGACAGGATTTCACTTATCGTCTGGCAAAACACATTGGATAATTCCCAAACTTTTGGTTTTTTCATTTTTAAAATTCAGTTATATTCTTGTAAATAGTCAGGACTTAAAAAAATGGAAAAATCCCTCCGCTTATTTTTAATCGACGGATCGGCTTTATTTTACCGCTCTTATTTTGCACTGATCCGCACTCCGCTGGTCAATTCCAAAGGAGAAAATACCGGCGCCATTTTCGGTTTTGCCAATTCCCTGCTGAAAATTCTGTCCGATGAAAAACCGGATTATCTGGCAGTAGTGTTTGACACCAAGGAACCGACTTTCCGGCATGAAAAATATAAGGAATATAAAGCCACCCGCCAGAAAATGCCGGAAGAGATGGCTGCTCAGATTCCCCGTCTCCAGGAACTGGTTGAAGCCTTCGAAATTCCGTTGTTCGAAAAAATCGG
>MESS01000029.1:27619-27723 GCA_001771055.1 Caldithrix sp. RBG_13_44_9 | reverse complement strand
GAGAAGACTGCCAAAGAACTCATCAAACAATTTTCCTCTTTGGATGCGATTTATCAGAATCTGGAAAAGATCTCCAAAAAAGGATTACCGGAAAAATTGAGAGC
>MESS01000029.1:26377-27501 GCA_001771055.1 Caldithrix sp. RBG_13_44_9 | reverse complement strand
TTGTTTGAAAAGCTGGAGTTTCGCTCCCTGCTTAAACAATTAGGAAGCCTGACAGCCGGAGAATCCGCAGCTACTGCCGGGATCGATCAGGAAAAAGTTGAATATATTCTGGTCAATTCCCGCCAGGCGTTAAATGAATTAGTAGGTCAGCTGAAAAAGGCATCTTTTGTGGTATTCGATACCGAAACCACCGGTTTGAATGTGTTTGAATCCCGCATCGTCGGGATCTCATTCTGTATGAAACCTCGGGTGGCTTATTATATACCGTTGAATGATCCGGTCAGTGATTTCACAGCTGACGAAGCGTTACGATTATTGCAGGAAATTTTTGAATCCGGGAAGATCGGCAAGGGGGGACAGAATATCAAGTATGATGCCCTGATGCTTCACCAGCATGGCATCCGCTTGAAAAATATCCATTTTGATACCATGGTGGCGGATTACCTGCTCAATCCCGGCTCCCGCCAGCATAATCTGGATGCCATGGCCTATGCGTATCTGAATTACCGGATGATCCCGATCGAGAAATTGATCGGTGAAAAAGGTAAGAATCAAAAAAGCATGGCCGATGTACCGGTAGCAGAAGTCTGCCAGTATACCTGCGAGGATGCCGATATCACCTTTCGGCTCAAGGAATATCTGGAAAAAGAGCTGCAGAAAACTGGCACCGCTGAGCTGTTTTCAGAGCTGGAAATGCCGCTGCTGAGTGTATTGATCGAGATGGAAAAAAACGGAGTGAAGGTTGATCTCGCCTTTCTGGAAAAAATGTCCCGGGAATTGGAAGTATCTCTACGGGAGGTAGAAAATCAAATCTATCAGACAGCCGGTTCCGATTTTAACCTCAATTCTCCTCAACAGTTAGGGAAGGTTTTGTTTGAGCAGTTGGAAATTCATAAAGAGTTTGGTGGACGTCGTCCTTCCAAAACCGCTACCGGGCAGTTTTCCACTTCCGAGCAGATCCTGGAAAAATATGCGACTCATCCATTAGTGGGAAAAATTCTGGAATTCCGGAAACTGAGCAAGCTTAAATCTACCTATGTGGATGCCCTGCCGGCGCTGATCAGTAAGCGTACCGGCCGATTGCATACTTCTTTCAATCAGACCATTACCGCTACTGGTCGGTT
>MESS01000029.1:25356-26367 GCA_001771055.1 Caldithrix sp. RBG_13_44_9 | reverse complement strand
GATCCCAATTTGCAGAACATTCCCATCCGCACCGAGATCGGCCGTGCCATTAGACAGGCCTTTATCCCGGGTGATCCGGATGATTTTATCCTCAGCGCAGATTATTCCCAGATTGAACTTCGGGTGATGGCCCATCTGTCAGGGGATGCCGCATTAAAAGCCGCTTTTTCGCGGGGAGAGGATATTCATGCCAGTACCGCTGCAGCGATCTTTAACATTCCCCTGGAAATGGTGAATGCCGACCATCGCCGTAAAGCCAAGGAAGTGAATTTCGGGATCATCTACGGAATATCGCAGTATGGTCTGGCTTCCCGGCTGGGGATCAGCAACGAAGAGGCCCAGCAGATCATTACCAATTATTTTGTCCGCTTCCCGCGGGTGAACGATTATATGATCCATACCATTACTTTTGTGCTGCAGCACAAATATGTCACCACCATCCGCAACCGCCGGCGCTACCTGCCGGAAATTGACAGCACCAATGCCACTATCCGGCAGAATGCCGAACGCATGGCTATTAATACCACCATCCAGGGCAGTGCAGCCGATCTGATCAAACTGGCCATGATCAATATTCAAAACCGGCTGGAAAAGGAAAACCTGCAGACCAGGATGATCCTGCAGGTGCATGATGAACTGGTCTTTGAAGTGAAGGCCGCTGAGCTGGAAAAGGTGAAAAAAATGGTGAAGAAGGAAATGGAGCACGCCATCAAACTGGATGTGCCGTTGAAGGTGGATGTCGGTGCGGGTAAGAACTGGCTGGAAGCGCATTGAGTTTCAGTTCATCCAGCTGATTCTTAAAACTGAACAAGGATTCGAATCTATTTTTGCATAGCCCAGATCTGTCATTCAAGGCTATTAAATTAAAAAAACTTAGTGCTTTTCTTTGGGCCTTTGAGACTTGGTGGTTAAGGCTAAGAAAATCAATCCCCCAGCACGCCTTCTTCCTTAAAACTGAAATATCCTTCTCTTCCGATGATTATATGATCCAGCACCGGAATATCCAGCAGT
>MESS01000029.1:25081-25338 GCA_001771055.1 Caldithrix sp. RBG_13_44_9 | reverse complement strand
CGTTGGGTGATATTCCGATCCTCTGCCGAAGGCTGCCTTTCTCCGGAGGGATGGTTGTGGATCAGAATAATAGCAGCAGCCAGTTCGCTGATAGCCGGTTGAAAGACTTCCCGCGGATGCACCAGCGAAGCATTGAGAGTGCCCTCGGAGATCCGCTGCTCGCGCAGTAAAATATTGGCGCTGTTCAGTAGCAGCACCATGAACACCTCTTTTTTCAGGGCACCGAGATGGGAACCATATTTCTGGAAGACAATTTC
>MESS01000029.1:24645-24948 GCA_001771055.1 Caldithrix sp. RBG_13_44_9 | reverse complement strand
TCCGCCAGGGTATGCAGCTCCCCGAATTGCTGCAGCAGGGTCTTGGCTAGATCCACGGCGGTATGGCGGTGACTTCCAGTGCGAATGAGAATGGCCAGTAATTCAGAATTAGATAAATATTCCGGACCCAGCGTCTGCAGTTTCTCCCGGGGTCGTTCATCCTCCGGCCAGTCCTTGATGCGACTGCGATAAAAGTGCGGCTCTTCGATTTTCATATTCATCCCTCCCTTAAGTAGTTTATAGGTAACAGTTTATAGATCATAAGTTATAGTTGATGGATGTTAGCCAATTTATAGGGCCATC
>MESS01000029.1:22029-24508 GCA_001771055.1 Caldithrix sp. RBG_13_44_9 | reverse complement strand
CGAACAGTTTTCCTATTCCGATTTTCTCCAATTTGGTTATATCATCTTCGGGGATAATTCCTCCGCCGGTGAGCAGTACCTCTCCCAATCCTTTTTCTTTCATCAGCTCCATCACTTTGCTGAAAAGGGTCATATGGGCACCGGAAAGAATGCTGAGGGCTACCACATCAACATCTTCCTGCAAGGCAGTTTCCACAATCATCTGGGGTGTCTGCCGCAGGCCGGTATAGATCACTTCCATCCCGGCATCGCGCAGGGCAGCAGCTACCACTTTAGCCCCCCGGTCGTGCCCGTCCAGTCCTGGTTTGGCCACCAACACCCGAATTTTCTGTTCCATTTGTCATTCCTTCACTTAAAGAACTGAAAATAATATATTATTTTTGCTGCGAATAATCAACAGTCAATAATTGTTAACAGATCGATAATTGGAGAATTTTATTACATTCACATAAGTTGACAAATTCAACCATTTTTTGACAATCAGGAATAATTTATCGAGTATTGACAAAAATATGAATTAGGCTTATATTGGTAGCGATTTTCGTTAACAAATCAATAATCACACATAACCAGCCAGGGTGCATATGAAAAAAACGATCCTGTTTTTTGCAGCCCTCCTCACTTTACTCTTCATCAGTTCGGCTCTTGCCCAGGTCAATTACAGCGGATGGTGGCAGAGCAATTTGTATATCTGGGAAAATCCTGATGATGCACAGTATTACAACTTTTATCAGGGCCTGCAATTCCGACTTTCTCCTCAAAACTACTCCAATCTCTATCTGAACACCTATTTCCGCGTCGCCTACCGGGATGACCTGGACGAAATGCAGGAAAAGGTACACAATCTTTATCTGAACTGGAATCTGGCGGATAATTACCGGTTGCGGGTGGGGCGTCAATTCATTTATCAGGGAGTGATCAATGGTACCATGGATGCTGTTTCATTGTCCGGCCGTTTCGCGAAAAACCTGCAACTGAATGCGGTGATCGGTACCGAAGCCCCTTTTACCCGGGAATTTGATCTGGTGGAATGGGATAACGGAAATCTCCTGGGTGTTTATGCTTCCTGCAAACTTCCCTGGAGCAACAGTCTGGAGCTGAGCTATTTCCAGAAACAGCGCCAATCCGAGTTGTACTGGCAGCAGCTGGGTTCTGCTTTCCTGGGTACCATTCAACAGAGAATAAATTATTATTTCCGGATGGATTATAATCTCTTAACCGAATCTTATCAGACCCTGCGGGGACGGTTGAGCTATCTGGCGAACCGCTGGGGACTCACAGCCGAGTTTAACAGCCAACGGCCGCGTATTTACGAGGATTCCTTCTTTAATATTTTTGTAGTGAATCCCTATAATCAACTTCGCCTGGCCGGAAATTATCGAATGAATGATTATGAATTCGGGTTGCAGCTTCTTCAGACCGTATACGATGTTCATGAATTCTATATTCTGTTCAAAGATGATAATGATTTGCGGCTGGTCGGGAGTATCGGGCATCAGAAATTCGGAACCCTGGGCCTGGTGCTGCAGAACGGATATGGCGGAGACAATCTGGGTTACTTTGCTGATATTCGCTATGAATTTTTACCCAATATTACCGCCCGTCTGTATAACAGTTATTTTAATTATGAACGTACCAGCACCAATATCAGTGAAGATGCCCTGTCTTTTCTGGTAGGGTTAGGTTATCGTTATAAAAAAGTATTACTGCTGGAAGGGGAAGTGCAGCAGTCCAGCAACAATATTTATAAGAACGATACCCGTGGTTTGCTTAAATTAACTTTTCTGTTCGGAAATTAATTTTTCTGTCTGATACTGCGTTAATTGAATATGAGATATAGATCGAAATGAGCGGAGAAAAAATAAAATGAAGAATCATCTCAAAATTATTTTAATGATCATTGCCGGATGTGTGATTCTCTTTTCTCTTACCGCCAATGCCAGCAAGGAGAAATCGGAATTAAAATTCTCCCATAATAAACATGTGATTGAGAATGAGATCGATTGTGCTACCTGTCATGCAATGGGCGAAAACAGCGAAAGTGGAAAAGATAATCTCCTGCCCACCATGGAAAGCTGCGGCAGTTGTCATGATATTGAAGCCACGGATAAATGCGGTGTATGTCATAGCGATACCGAAAATCCCCGCAGTGTACCGCGGGTAGAAAATTTCCTTCCAGGATTTTCCCATAAATTACACCGCGGTGCCGAAGTGAACTGCAGTGACTGTCATGCGGGAATTGAAAAGAAGGAAGTGGTGGAACCTTATCTGCTGCCGGCCATGGAAGCCTGCCAGCAGTGCCATTCTGATAAAAAAGTGAAGCCAACCTCTCATGGACCTAACTACCAGCATACTCACGGGGATGATGCCAAGAGCAAATCAAATCCGGTAATTCTCAGTCAATCCTGTAACCTGTGTCACAGCCAGCGATTCTGCCAGTACTGTCATGAAGGCGATAATCTGGACCGGGTTACTCATC
>MESS01000029.1:21324-22022 GCA_001771055.1 Caldithrix sp. RBG_13_44_9 | reverse complement strand
TTATGCTTTCACCCACTCGCTCGATGCCAAGGGTAAAGAGAGAGAATGCGCGGTGTGTCATACCGAGCGGAATTTCTGTATTGAGTGTCACGCCCAGAATTTTATCATGCCGCACAATCATGTGCTGGGATGGGCAATTCCCAACGTCGGCGGAACCCATGTCAGTGAAGCCCAGACTGATCTGGAAAGCTGCATGAGTTGTCATGAAGCCAATGCCGAACTCAGTTGTCAAAAAAGTGGATGCCATATTAAATAAAGGTAGGCGAGAATGAAAAAGATAATAGGATTCATTTTTGTTTTAGCGATTTTCCTCTATTCCTGCAGTGAGAAGCAGGATGCATTAGATGTGGGAACTCATCCGGAGGGGTGGAATAATCCGCAGTCCGAAATATTTCATGCGAAAACAGTGGTCGAAGCAGGATCCGAGAATTGTCAGGATTGCCATGGAACGGACTATCTGGGAGGAACCAGCGAAGTATCCTGTTATCAATGTCACGGTAGTTTTCCACATCCGGTCGGTTTTGCAGATATTAATTCTCCCGGTTTTCACGGAGAGTTCATAAAGGTTTCTCCGGTCTTATGGGATATTCGCTCTTGCCAATCCTGCCATGGGGAGGATTATAGCGGTGGAGCCTATGCTCCCAGTTGTACTACCTGTCATTCAGCGGAAGATGGTCCCGAGGCATGTAACACCTGTC
>MESS01000029.1:20897-21206 GCA_001771055.1 Caldithrix sp. RBG_13_44_9 | reverse complement strand
TTCCTGCACCATGTGTCATACTGAGGTAAGTGAATTTGATGATCCAGATCATTTTGATGGGATAGAGCATGCTGAGGTTCTCTTTGGTGAATTGGCCACCGACTCCGGGGAATTATCTACCAGTTGGAACCGTACTACTGCTTCCTGCAGCCAGGTATACTGCCATGGTTCTTTTGCACTGGGATCTGATGGAGATATTACTGGAAAATCCGATGCGGTGGTATGGACCCAGGTAAATCCGGATCCTACCGCCTGCAATTTCTGTCATACTCTGCCGCCTGCGGGTCATGACGGTCAGGGTGTGTTCAC
>MESS01000029.1:20711-20862 GCA_001771055.1 Caldithrix sp. RBG_13_44_9 | reverse complement strand
AGAAATAAAAATGGAAATTGGCATCGTCGGTTTACCATTCTCTGGAAAGACCACCTTGTTTTCCACCCTTACTGGTCTGGAGGTGAAGGTCACCCATGTAATGGGAAAATTTGAAGCTCATCGCGGAACTGTGAAAGTACCGGATGAAAGG
>MESS01000029.1:20404-20578 GCA_001771055.1 Caldithrix sp. RBG_13_44_9 | reverse complement strand
AAACCACCCAGGCGCTCTGTCTGGTGCTGCAGGCTTTTGAAAACGAGGCGATTCCCCATCCGGAAGGATCGGTTGATCCGCTGCGGGACCTGCGATTTGTGGAAAGTGAATTTATCCTCTCGGATCTGAGTATTGTGGAAAACCGGCTGGCCCGGTTGGAAAGGCAGATTTTGC
>MESS01000029.1:20100-20282 GCA_001771055.1 Caldithrix sp. RBG_13_44_9 | reverse complement strand
ATGAAGATCAAGGAACCGGCTTTTCACAAAATCATCCACGAATCTTACCGGTTACTGGGATTGATTTCCTTTTTTACTTTTAATGAAAATGAATGCCGCTCCTGGCATATTCCGGCCGGCACAGCAGCCCAGAAAGCCGCCGGAACGGTTCATACCGATATGGAACGGGGATTCATCAGGGC
>MESS01000029.1:15666-20030 GCA_001771055.1 Caldithrix sp. RBG_13_44_9 | reverse complement strand
CGTCTGGAAGGAAAGGATTACCTCGTCCAGGATGGGGATATGATGACCATCCGCTTCCATGTCTAAATTGAAAAGTTAAAAAGCAATTCGGAGTTTTTTTTATCGGCTGCGGGTACCGGAAATCTCACACTCTCGATAGACATCGCTGTGGCTGGGATTGATATCGATCATGATCGTGATATTTTCCCGGGTATCATCAAACTGGAAAAGTTTGCAGATTTCCTGGTAGTGGGAGTCAAAAAATCGTTTGAGAGCTTTACTGTTTGGCCGCTTGGTGGCCACGCGTCGCAATCGTTCCACCATCCCGCTGGCATATTGCCGGGCATTCTCGGCGTTCTGTTCTTTTTCAACATAATACAGACCACCATAATAATAATACTTGGCTTCCCGCAGGGGAACGTGCTCGGCATCGGTAATCAGAGTCACTTCGTCCGCTCGGTTTTTCCAGCCGGTACTGTAATTGCTGAGTTGACCGCGGTTGGCCAGATCCTGCGATTTGTTGTAAAAAGTGGTCCCCGATAACAATTCATAGGTATCCAGTTCACCGCCAATTACCAGGAAAGTGTAAAAGTCGATCAGATCCAGCAGCGGATCGAAGGAAGTACGGAAAGTTTCGAAAGCCTGACCGGGAATGTAGGTAAATTCGCAATTTTGATCATAGAAATTTTCACCGCTGGCAGAACTTATCAGAAACTGCGCCAGATATCTTTTTTCAGATCCGCTGATATTGATGGTTTCTACAATCAAATTTACATTACAGCTAATCGAGATATCCTGGTTGGATTCACTCCAGCGGTTATTATTGAGGTAGTCGGTTATTTTTTGGCCAAGATCCGACAATTCCGCCTGATCCCTCGGCTGCAAGCGCGGCATTTCAACCTTTACCTGACACTGCAGTTGCTGGGAAAATAATTCTCCGAAAATGACCAGGAAGGTGCTGATTACCAATGGCATTGATAGCTTCATTCGCTTTTCTCTCATTTTTCGTTTTCAATATAAAATACCTGTTCTCGGAATTCAAGTACCAATATTGTCACCTAAAAAGCAAGCTGCTTCAGTTTTAATTACCAGGTGAGACGATGTTTTGAAATTGTCATATACCGGAGGAATAAAAAATCCTGTTGGATATTGTTTTTTCGGGACTTAACTTCACAGCCCAATTGAAAGGACTTTTGCAGTATGATGCGATTCATTCTTCTGACGGTTTCCATTCTGCTGGCAGTTTTAATTTTTGTCTGTTCACAGCAGCTGGATGGCACCCAGGGAAAAATAGTCCCGAAGAAGGTTCAGAGTTTTTTTTATGTTATTCTGGTGCACCGCGGCCCATACAGTGACCAGCAGCAGGTGATCAATAATTTTTTCAGTGAGATACAAAAACAAAATATTATCATAAACGAGCCGGTTTTAGGTTTTTATTATAATGATCCGGCCAGTGTTGAACCGGAACAGCTGGAATGGGGGATCGGTGCAATGGTCCCGGACAGTTTGGCCCTGGCTAAACCGCTGCTTTTAGCCAAATGGGAAACTCCTGAAGTATTGTCTTATGATTATAAAGGTAATCCTGACAGCAGCGGATTTGTCTATCAATTGTTCGATGAATATATGGCGAAGAAGAATCTGGCACCAGCCGGACCGGCGGTGGAAAGATATTTGAATTTAGGAGCAGAGAGGGACAGTCTGAGGATTGAAATCTGGTTTCCGGTGCAGAAGATTTCCGAGTAGTCAGTCCGCTGACATCATATTCAATAAAAAAAGGCGAATACCACTTTCGCCTTTTTTTATTTTTAGATTGAGTAATACTCTCAAGCGGCCACATCTTTTATCAGAGATTGAACGAATTTCCAGAATTTATCCACCGTGGAAATCTGCACCCGTTCATCCGGAGAATGTGCTCCCATGATCGTTGGTCCGAAGGACAGCATATCCATTCCTGCAAATTTATCACCAATGATACCGCATTCCAGTCCGGCATGGATGGCTTTTACCTCTGGTTCTTTTCCGAACAGTTTTTTATGCACTTTTTTCGCCCGCTGCAACAGGAGAGATTTCGGATTGGGTTTCCAGGCCGGGTATCCGCCACCGCTGTGAACTTCCGCGCCCGCCTGATATCCGCAGGCCAGAACCATATCGTGTATTTCCAGCAGTTCTGAGCCCACTGAACTGCGCTGACTGGTCAGAATAGCCAGCTGCTCATTCTTGCGGCCGACCACCGCCAGATTGGTAGAGGTTTCCACCAGTCCCGGTATGTCATGGCTCATGGCAATCACTCCATGGGGAATAGTGAAGAGTAGGTTCAGCAGGCGGGTGTGCAGCTGGGATGAAAACATTTTATCGGGTACGGAGAATCCCGATTCGGTCAGGGTAAGAGAGACCTTGGGGTCAACTAATTTATACTCATCTTTATAGATGGCATCATACATCTTTACCATTTTTTTGAGTTCGGCAATTTTATCGGGCGGCAGAAAAACAATGGTTTCGGCTTCACGGGGAATAGCATTATGCTTACTTCCGCCCTCGATGGAAGCCAGGCGTCCACTCACCTGGGGCAGGGCTCTCCATAGAAATCGGTTCAGTAATTTGATCGCATTTCCTCGGCCTTCATGAATATTCAGACCGGAATGACCGCCCGTCAGGCCACCTAATTTCACCTGGACTGCCTTAAAGCCGCCAGGGATTTTTTCGAGGTCCATTTTCAGGAAAATTTCGGCGTCTTTCCCGCCGGCACAGCCAATGTAAACCGCCCCGTCTTCCTCGGAATCCAGATTCAGCAGCATTCGTCCATCCAGCAGGTCGTTGGCAATCTGGATGGCGCCGGTCAATCCGGTTTCTTCATCAATAGTGAACAGGAATTCCAGCGGACCATGTTTCATTTCCTTATCTTCCATCAGGGCCAGTGCCGCCGCCACCCCGATACCGTTGTCCGATCCCAGAGTTGTGCCGTCCGCCTTGATCCAGTCGCCATCGCGCTTTAATTTTATCGGATCCTTGCTGAAATCATGCTGGGTATCCTTGTTTTTTTCGCAAACCATATCCAGATGTCCCTGAAAAACCATTCCCGGCTTTTTCTCCAGGCCTTTGCTGCCGGGCTTCTTTACCACCGTGTTTCCGATGGCATCCAGTTTATAGCTGAGCTTGTTCCGTTTGGCAACACTGATAATGTAGTCGCGGATCTTTTCTTCCGATTTTGAACAGCGGGGAATCTGAGCGATTTCATGAAAATGCTCCCACAATGAGCGGGGTTCTAATCCTTTGATAGCCTCTTTCACCGTACTCTCCTTTTATATTGAGTTAAACATAGTTCTTTTAAGCAAACTAATTAAATTCCAATTGGGGTACTAAAGCAAGATGTTTGTAAGATTTTGAGGTGCTGGTATGGGTCGATCACCTCATCATCGCCCGCGAAGTAAATAATTCTTGGCTGGAATCACCTGTTCTGGGAAAGATAGGTTTAAAAACTATCTTGCAGGTCTTTGTTCTTTCCCGGCCTCGGCCAAACCTGCTTGAAATATTCCCACCGGGCGGAAATCTTAATTTTTTCAATTGGCTGTATAAATCTCTGCCATGATTCTTCCTGGGTAACATGAGCTTTTATGGCCTCAATTTTGGTATCCAGAAAATCTGACACCGATATCTTATGGGTAACTTCCGCCATGGTCATGGGCAGCAATCTTCGCCGCGGGATCTGTTCGGTCTGCTCCAGAAGGACACCATAGAGAAATAGTGATCTGGGTTCCCGCGAATTTTTGATCAACTCCAACAGCCAGCGGGTGACGGTTTGATGGTCCGGATGTCCGGATATTCCCTGCTCATGGAAAGTGATGAGGGCATCGGGTTTGAAGAAATCGATCTCATTCTGGATCAACTGGATTCCGGTGACATCCGGCACCTCTGCCAATTTTTTGTCCGGGAGATCACCTATCTTCAGGTAATTGATCCCGAGAATTTTTACGGCATGGTGCAGTTCGCAAGTCCGGCGCCCGGCCAGTTCATTCGCCGTGAGTGTTTTGGATATTCCCACCGATCCGGCTTCTCCGCGGGTAAGGGTGACCAGACCTACCTTATGACCCGCGTAGGCATAACGAGCCAGAGTCCCCCCCGGACCGAAAGATTCATCATCTGGATGAGCAAATATAGCTAAAAGTTTCATAGGCTGAATCGAAATAAATTCTGTTTCTTATCATTTGGTATTTATAAGATTACAAAATACGAAATACAAAATACAAAAAGTAAATGGTTAACCTTTTTCCTTTAACCGTTTTCCTTTATTCTTGTGCCTTGTTTCCCGACAACCTATGTCTCCTTCCAGTTGACTTGTCGGGACTAAATCATCCATGATTTAGCCTTTTCCTTATACCATATACCAT
>MESS01000029.1:14871-15625 GCA_001771055.1 Caldithrix sp. RBG_13_44_9 | reverse complement strand
CAGACACTCCACTTGCGCGGTGTAGGGAAACATATCAAATGGATGGATTTCATGAGTGATATATCCCAACTTCTGGAACTCGGATAAATTTGCGATCAGAGTTTTCGGATTGCAGGAGATGTAGATGATCTTTTCCGGCTGCAGATCCACCATGTCCTGCATCAGTTTCTGCGGAAGTCCCTTGCGGGGTGGATCAGCGATGATGATGTCAGGTTGAAAATTTCCCGAAAGCCGGGTAGGGAGACCATTACTCAGGTCCTGAATATGGAATTCGGTCCTGGAGATATCGTTCCGGGCTGCGTTTTCCTGCGCCGTCTGGATGGAATCTGGATTGTTATCAAATCCCATCAGCTGGTGAATATGGTTATACAGCAGCAACCCAATGATTCCGGTACCGCAATAGATTTCCAGCACTTTATCCGTCACCTGCAATTCTGCCTTTTTAATCAATACATCGATCAGGCGCAGCATCTGAACCGGATTGCTCTGGAAAAAAGTGTTGGGATAGATCCGGAAAGAGAGTCGCCCTAATTTTTCTTCAATAAATCCTTCTCCCCAGATGACATGGTTGTTCCCACCCAGGATGCGGTTGGTTTTAGCAGGATTGTGATTCACAATCAGGCTTTTCAGAGAAGGGATCCCGGCTTTGAGCAGTTCCAGCAATTTATTTAAATGAGGCAATTCAGCAGTGCGGTTGACCAGGACCACCATAACCTGGTGGGAGAATTGTCCTTTTCTAATCAGAACATGTCTG
>MESS01000029.1:14547-14839 GCA_001771055.1 Caldithrix sp. RBG_13_44_9 | reverse complement strand
GGGAATTTTAGAATGTTCAGCCCAATCCTTTACAATCTCCAACACCCGGTTGGCATCACGGCTTTCAACCAGGCACTGATCGATAGGGGTAATTTCATGCGTTCCCTGCTGATATAGTCCGTAGACCACCGCCTGATCCTTTTGCTGAAAAGGCAGCTGGGTCTTACAGCGGTAATGTGTTTCTCCCGGCATGGGTGCGACTGGATGAACCTGGACAGATTGCAGCTTTGGAAAATCAGATAGCAGACCGCAGATCATCTGCTGTTTCCACTGCAGTTGGGCTGGATAAGCC
>MESS01000029.1:14126-14365 GCA_001771055.1 Caldithrix sp. RBG_13_44_9 | reverse complement strand
CTAGAAATAATTTTAGAAAATCAAGTTCCCATTTCCCAGGAACTGAGATACTTTCGCTGCTCGGCGGTCAGTTCATCGATCTCGATTCCCATGGTTTTTAGCTTCAAGGTCGAGATGTAATCCTCAATCTCCTTGGGAACCAAATACACCCCGGCTTTCTTTTTTTCCTTCAAAGCAAATTCGGTGGTCAACGCCTGGGTGGCAAAACTCATGTCCATCACACTGGCAGGATGGCCTTC
>MESS01000029.1:10572-14116 GCA_001771055.1 Caldithrix sp. RBG_13_44_9 | reverse complement strand
GGAAATGCTCTTTGCGCAGGACATTGATATCACCGGTGATGGTGACGAACAGATCTCCTTCCTCTGCCGCTTTGTTCATCGGCATTACCCGGTATCCGTCCATGGCCGCTTCCAGCGCCTTGATCGGATCTATTTCAGTGATGATGACATTAGCGCCCATTCCTTTGCAGCGCATGGCAAAGCCCCGGCCGCACCAGCCGTAACCAGCCACCACGATGTTCTTTCCAGCTATCAACAGGTCGGTAGCACGGATGATTCCATCCACGGTGGATTGTCCGGTACCATAACGATTATCAAACAGATATTTTGTAAGGGCATCATTCACCGCAAACACCGGTAGTTTCAGGGCTCTGTCATTATGCATGGCGCGCAGCCGGATGACCCCAGTAGTGGTCTCCTCCATGGAAGCATAGATCTGTTTGCATTTGGCCGGATACTCCTGATGCACTGTGGAAACCAGATCCGCTCCATCATCCATGGTGACCACCGGATTGTGCTGCAGGGCGGCATGGATGTGCTCATAATAGGTTTTATGATCCTCCCCTTTGATGGCATAAACCGAGATCCCATAATCAGCGACCAATGAGGCGGCTGCATCATCCTGAGTGCTCAGCGGATTGGAAGCAACCAATACCAGATCTGCCCCCCCGGCTTTCAGAGTGCGGGCCAGATTAGCAGTCTCAGCAGTTACATGCAGACAGGCGCTCATTTTTTTGCCTTTGAGTGGTTTTTCTTTGGTAAAGCGTTTGCGGATAGCGGCCAGCACCGGCATATCGCTATCGGCCCATTCGATGCGGCGTTTGCCTTCCACCGCCAGTTTCAAATCCTTTACATGGTGTTTCACCATTTCTATCTCCTTGAAAAATATATGATTCAGATGTTTAAGAAAACGGCCTCAAAAATAAGAACAGCGGACTGCTAAGCCAAAGGAAATTTAATTTTGAATTTTTTTTAACCACTGAGCCACCAGGACACCAAGGAATCACCCAGACGACTTTTCCCACTGAACACGCTGAAAAGACTTTAAAACTTATCCACGAATTTCACGAATTACACTAATTCTGCAAATTTCTCAAAAAAATTTTCGATGTGGTCATCGGGGCATTAAGTCTTAATATTTTTGTGGTGTTTGAATCCTTATAAAATTAGTGCTTATTATATTGATATATAATTTAGAATGAATCCAGTGATTTTCGACGATAACCAGACAAAAAATTTAAATAATTCGTGATAATTACTGAAATCCGTGGACATTTTCTGATCTTCAACACAAGAAAATATCCAGGCTTATGCTAGTTGTTGACATCGTCCCAGGTTTTGCTTATCTTCACCAAATTTTTACTTACTCAAAACCAGGAAAGAGGAGAAACATGAAAATCAGGAATTGGTATACCATAGGAATTGTGCTGTTATGTTCTGCTTGGTCAATTTTAGTTGCCCAGAAACCGGGTCCGTATGGCCATCTGGAAATTCTGCCGGATGAACAGGAAGCGTATGTTCAGTTAGCTAATATGCGGGTGAGCCAGGAAACCGGTGCTCCATTAGCTTTATATAAAGTGGATTATCCCCTTCGTCCTGATACTCCCCGGAATATGGCCTGGCAGTATCTACGAGAGAATTCTGAGCAACTGAAACTGAAAGATGATTTGAGCGATCTGCAGTTCTCCTCCCTGCGGGAAACTCCCGGTGGTTATCATGTGCGTTTTCAGCAGTACCTTAACGGTTATCCGGTCTACCAGGGAAATCTGGTGGTGAACATTAACCGGCAAAACCGGGTCACCTTGGTAATGAACAGTTATAAACCCTTGGCCCGCCTTGATCGTGCTGCTCCCGCCATTTCCCTGTCCCAGGCCGACGGGATTGCCCGGGATTATTTGCAGATCAAAGGAAGACTGAATTTCGAGAAACAGGAGACGGTGGTCTATTACCAGAACCGGCAAACCCGTCTGGTTCATAAAATAAGCCTGGTGCCGGCGGAACATTTGATAGCAGATTGGGAAATTCTGGTGGATGCCATGACCGGTGAGATTATCAAAGTGGCGGACCGTTCTGTTTATACCCCAACCACCGGGAGAGGCCGGGTGTTTGATCCGGATCCATTGACCCGGGCCGGAGCATTCTATCAGGCCGGAGGACAATTTGGTGATAACGGTGATAACGACACTGACTCGCTGGTAGCGCAAATCGTCTGGCGGGATCTGCTGGATATTGAATTCTATAACAACCTGTATCATCTGGAAGGACCGTACGCTTTTATCCAGGATTTTGAAGGACCTTTCAACGGACTTTTCAGCCGTCCGGACAGTATCTGGAATTTTACCCGCTCCCCAAATGCTTTTGAAGCGGCAAATGTGTATTATCATATTGACAGATCCATGCGCTATATAAATGATACCTTGAATTTTAACCTGATGCCTTTTCAGTATACCACCGGGGTGCAGGTGGATCCCCATGGTTTGAATGGTGATGACAACTCCCATTATATCTCGTCCACCGGACAGATTGCCTGGGGCGAAGGCGGGGTGGATGATTCCGAGGATGAGGATGTGATCCTGCATGAACTGGGCCACGGCATTCATGACTGGATCACCAATGGCAACCTTTCCCAGGTCACTGGTCTGAGCGAGGGCTGCGGGGACTACTGGGCAGTCTCTTATAATCGCAGCCGCGGATTCTGGTTACCTTCCCAACCGCAGTACAACTGGGTGTTCCAGTGGGACGGACATAATGAATTCTGGTCCGGCAGAATCACCAACTACTCGGCTACTTACCCGGGAGGATTAACCGGTGTGATCCACACCGATGGACAGATCTGGGCTTCCACCCTGATGCAGATCTGGGATGATATCGGACGGACCGCCTGCGATGAAAATTTTCTGGAAGCACTATCTATGCTCAATGGGGGTTCGAATCAGGAAGATGCCGCCCAGGCTTTTATTGAAGCTGATGTAGCTCTGCACGGCGGAGCTAATTTAGTGCCCATCGAATACTGGTTTACCCAGCGCGGTTATCAGGTCACCATTCCGCTGATCGGTCCGGTGGCACCGGCTGATTTTAGTGCTTACAGCGATTTTAATACTCCTACTTCCATTCACCTGATCTGGGAAGATCCGGTGTATCTGGCCAATGGGGATACTTTGCTGCCGGGAGATTTTCAGATCCTCCTGCAGCGGGATGGAGCATTGATCGATACCTTGCCGGCCGGAATTGAAGATTATACTGACACCGGTCTGAATGATGGTCAATTCTATGAATATGCCATTTATGCCAAACTCAACAGCAATGGAATGCAGAGTCCGCTGGTGCATTCCTCCTGGATCGCCGGAGGATCTCCTGTTCCCATGGCTCCCCAGGCAGTGGCGATTGCTAATCTGGTAAGTCAGATTAAATTTAACTGGCACAATCCGGCGGCTAATATCGATGGCACGGCAATGGATGATTTTGCCGGTGTCTATCTGTATCGCAATGACGAGCTGTTTGCTACTTTTTCCCGCAGCAGCGCGGACACCGCTCGTTTGGATTCGGCCATTGTCAGTTCACCAGG
>MESS01000029.1:10337-10449 GCA_001771055.1 Caldithrix sp. RBG_13_44_9 | reverse complement strand
CGATGGGGCAGGGCAATGCTCCGGAGCCAGGGGACAGCCTGCTGGTTTACTTCATGAACAGTCTGGGGAACTGGGTGTTGGTGAAAGGTTATCCCGGATCGGCAGTACAGCC
>MESS01000029.1:9978-10102 GCA_001771055.1 Caldithrix sp. RBG_13_44_9 | reverse complement strand
GAGATCAGCAATTCCGGTTTTGATACCCTGCAGGTTTCGCAAGCTGTTTCCAGCAGCAGCGAGTTTTCCTGCGATCTAACTTCTTTCTCATTGGCGGCGGGTGCGAGTCAAATGCTTAATATTT
>MESS01000029.1:9232-9907 GCA_001771055.1 Caldithrix sp. RBG_13_44_9 | reverse complement strand
ACTTTGAGCATCTATTTAACGGGAATTGGTGAAGGGGTAAGCGGCTTGGAAGATAAATTGACTTTACCCAAAGTCTTTGCTGTCCATCAGAACTATCCCAATCCCTTTAATCCGGTAACCACCATTTATTATGAACTGCCACGAAGCAGTGAGGTGAGGCTGATCATTTACAATCTGTTGGGCCAGGCAGTGCGGACCCTGCTTAATTCTCCCATGGAAGCCGGCCGGCATCAGGTGATATGGAATGGTACCAATGATTCTGGTGTGACCGTAGCCAGCGGTATTTATATTTACAGGTTTGAAGCAGGGGATTATAGCAAAGTGATGAAAATGATTTTGTTGAAGTGAAAAATTATAACCTCCCGAAGGTCCCAAACCTTCGGGAGGTTTGTTCACTTACTTCTGCTCAGATTATCCAGCAGGGAGTAGACACAGGGAATTACTATCAGTGTTAGAAAAGTTGAGGTGGTCAATCCCCCTGCGACCACTGCTCCCAGCGGCTGCAGTGCTTCTCCACCTTTCCCCAATCCTAAAGCAATGGGCAGCATCCCGAAGATTGTGGTCAGAGAGGTAATGAAGATCGGCCGCAAACGGGTGGCGGCTGCTTCCACAATCGCTTCGGTTTTTTCCATCCCCCTGGACCGAAGTTGATTGATGTAATCGATTAAAATAATT
>MESS01000029.1:7924-9053 GCA_001771055.1 Caldithrix sp. RBG_13_44_9 | reverse complement strand
GAAAATGGCTATGACCAGTGCGACCAACAGACTGCGGAAGGATTCGCCAATGGCGCGGGACTGTCCGCCGAATCCGAGATAATAATCCGGCGGCAGATTGATTTGAGCGACTGCCGCCGCTACTTCAGCGGTCACTTCCCGCTGTGGACGTCCAGCCACATCCGCTTTGATTTCCAGCATCCGCTGTTGATCCAGCCGTTTGATTTCGCTGGGACTTTTCTGCAGACTGAAATCGGCTACCGCCCGCAGCGGGATCGTGGTCCCCCGGTTATTCAGCAGGGGAAGATCCAGTAGATCATTCAGGTTTTGCAGTTGGCTTTCATCCACTTTCACAGTGATGTCATATTCCTTGCCGTGTGTGCTCAGGCGGGTATCGCTGTTCCCTAATACCGCTGAGCGCAATACCCCGGAGACCTGCCGGAAATTTAGACCTAAATCATTGGCCTTAGTGCGGTCAATATGAATGCTGAATTCCGATAATCCTTCCTGCAGGGTGCTGTTCAGGTTCACTACTCCAGGTACTTTTTCGATTTCCGGGATCAGCCGCTGACCGATCTCGTTGAGCACCGGCAAATCGTCCCCGAAAATCCGCACATTCACCGGCTCCCGCCGCATTCCCTCAGTGACATCGGTCTGGCGAATCACTACCTTGGTGCCGGGAAATTGGGTATACTGTTTTCGCAACTCTTCCATCACTGTTGTAATCTGTCCAGATTTATCCGCTTTCAGATTAATGGTGAGGGTGGCAAAGTTGGATTTCAATTCCCCCCGGGCAGAAAATAGTCCGACCTGGGAATAGACCTGTTCAATGGCGCTATGTTTGGACAGGCTGTTCTCAATCTGCCGGGCCATCTCATCAGTGATCTCGATACGTGTTCCTTCCGGCAGGGTCAGTTCCATTCGGAATTCACCTTGATTAATGGCCGGCAGCAATTCCACATCCAGCAGCGGCGGAATAAATCGGATAAAAAGGATCAGAATGGCTGCTGCTGCCAGAATAGTTAGAATGCGGTGCCGTAAAGCCCAGCGAATTACCTGGCGGTAAAGATCTAAAAATCGTGAGAAAAGATTCTGCCAGCCGCTTGCAATCAAAGACAATCCTCTTTCCTTTACTTCAGTATGCATGAGT
>MESS01000029.1:6830-7902 GCA_001771055.1 Caldithrix sp. RBG_13_44_9 | reverse complement strand
CATTGCCCGGATTCTCTTTCAAATGCCGGTAAATATTTTCCAAAACCACAATGGAGGCGTCAACGATCATTCCCACTCCCAGTGCCAATCCTCCCAGGGAAATGGTATTGATCGACAGGTCGAATGCATTAATCAGGATGAAGGTGCCGATGATGGAGACCGGGATGGAGAGCACGATGATCAGGGTATTGCGCAGATTTCCCAGGAACAGCAGGATGATCAGCGATGCCAGCAGTGCTCCGATGGCAGCATTCTGCAATACATTATTCAGTGCTTCCTGGATGAATGAGGCCTGATCCCGAATAATGCTCATTTGCACATCGGGCGGCAGAATGGGTTTGATTCTTTCCAGCTCGGCTTTCACTTCTTCCACCATGGCCACCGTATTGCCGCCGCTCTTTTCTCGAATAGAGACACTGACAATCTCTTTGCCATTGAGCCGGGTGATGGATTCCCGGTCTTTATTTTCAAATGAAACTCGCCCAACATCTTTCAGATAGACCGGAGTGGTGCCAGGGGAAGCAATGATCAGATTTTCGATATCAGATAACTCTTTATATTTTCCCATCACCCTGATGAAATTATTTTTCCAGCGGGTAGTCATTTTTCCGGCGGAGACATTAATATTTTCGGACACCAGGGCGGTGTTGATCTGCACCAGACTCAGACCGTGAGCCTGCAGGCGATCTTTGTCGATCCATACTGCCACATATTTTTCCAGTCCGCCCGAGATCTGGACGGTAGCCACATTGGATAGCCGCAGAAAGCGGTTTTTAATTTTGGTCTCGATCAGATCGCGTACTTCCGAAAGATCTTTTTTATCGGAAGCAAATCCGATCTCGATTCCCGGAGGAATAAAATCCTGAACTTGCAGGATACGCGGTTCTAGCACTTCCCGCGGAAATTGGCTTTGAGCTCTGTTAGTGCGTTCCTGAACATCCAGCTTGGCCTGGTCAAAATCTATCCCCCAGTCGAATCGCACAATGATCTGGCACATTCCATCCATACAGGTGGTCTCAATTTCATCCAGACCATCAATAGTGCTAAGATTCTCTTCCAGGGGTTCAGCGAC
>MESS01000029.1:6569-6808 GCA_001771055.1 Caldithrix sp. RBG_13_44_9 | reverse complement strand
CCGATGCCGGGGTAGGGAACCATCACGATCAGGGTGGGGGCCACGAATTCCGGCCAGAAAGAAACCGGGATCCGGGGAATGGAAAAAAATCCCAGCACCACCACCGTCAGAATGATCAGAATGGTGCCCACCGAATTTTTGATGCTGAGCTCGGCCGTCTTCATTGTTGAATTTCCTCCACCACCTGCACTGCTGAAAGGTCATTCAGCAGGTTCTGTCCGAATACCACGATCCGGTCA
>MESS01000029.1:0-6493 GCA_001771055.1 Caldithrix sp. RBG_13_44_9 | reverse complement strand
TATCATTTTCGATTTTAAAAATATATTGATTGGCCCCGCGGCGGATGATGGCGTCAATAGGTACCAGCAAACCGGGATGACTGCTGATTTTAATTTCCGCCTGGGCAAACATTCCCGGTTTCAGCTGCTTCCGGGGATTGGTGAATTGAATTTTCACTTCCCCCATGCGGGTAGAAGCATCCACCACCGGCGAAATTTCGGCAATTTTTCCATTGAAGATTTCCTCTGGAAATGCATCCACTTTTACTGGAACTACCCAGCCGGTTCTCAGCTGGCCTAGCATAGACTCCAGCACCCGCCCGACCATATAGACCTGCTCGATTTGCTGAATAGTGTAAAGCTTCTGCTGGGGAGTGATTCGGGCACCCGCCTCCACTAAATCCAGGCTGATGATGCCGTCCTGGGTAGCCTCAATCTTAACCGGTGTGAATTCCATTCCCGGAATATCCTGCTGTACCTCTGCCAGTACCTGGTCTTTACTTACCTGCTGACCCAGTTCAACGTTTTCGGAGCGGATCACTCCATTCACTTTGGAAAAGATGTCCACCTGATACAGCGGCCGAATATCTCCGATAATTTTTAACTGTTCAGCAATCTCACTGCGGCGGATTTTCATGACCGTTACCGGAACCGCCTGACGGGTCAGTGTTTGTTTCGCTTCATCCGGACTTTCATCCTTGCTGCAGCTGAGGGTGACGATACTCAGTGCGATAATAATTCCAAATCTTGAAAGCATGTATGTCATCCTTAGTATTTTTTCAGCAAAATTCATTTTGAACTATTCTATTTGCTTTGCTTTTCGCTTCTGGTAGGAGGCTGCAGATCCAGTGTAAACCAGGAGAAATCCTCCATCGCCCGGGATATTTCAATCCTGGCCATGATATGGTTGAAGAGCGCCTGGGTATACATCATCTCGCTCTGGGCTAAGGTCTGCTGGGCGTTCAAAACATCCATAGAGGAGACAATGCCCTGCTGAAACTGATCGGTGGTTACCCGCAGTGCTTCTTCAGCCAGTTCTATATTTTTTTCCTGCGAGATTATTTTCAGGGCCGCCTGCTCCAGGGTCGTTACTGCCTGCTGAATCTGCAGGGTAACTAAATCCTGCAGCTCTTCTTTTTGCAGAGTTGTTTTCTGTGACTCAATTTTAGCCTGATTGGTTTTGTGCACGGTGGCAAAGCCATCAAATAGCGGAAAGCTCAACTGCAGTCCCATATTCCAGTTGGATACAAAGCTTTCGGGATTAGTGGGATCAAAACCATTCTGCACATTATATCCTGAAAATAATGAGAGATTAGGTTTGTTGGAACTGTAAGCCAGTTTAACCTGCTGCCGGGATATGTCCTGTTGCAGCTCCAGGGTCTGAATATCAGAGCGGACTGCCAGGGCTTTTTCAATAATCTCTTCTGGTACTATCGATAACGGTACATACTGGAGTTGTCCTTTGATCTGGTAAGAGTATTGGGGATCACCCAGAGTTTTGGAAAGAAAAAGCCGGCTTTTTTTCAGATTGCCCCGGGCTTCCTCCAGGGTGCTCTCGGTATTCTTCACCTGTACTTCCGCCCGCAGAACTTCCAGTTTAGGAATACCTCCGGCGGCAAAACGTTTTTGGGTGATCTGCCACAGACTCTCTGCCCGCTGTAAATTTTCAGAATGCAGCTGAATTATTTTTTCATTCAACAGCACACTGTAAAATCCCTGCAGTGCCTGATAAATGATCTGAGTTAAATCAGATCTTCGCCTGGTTATTGACAGGTCTTTTCCCAGGCGTGACATGGAAATTGAACTGCTGATGCGTCCCCAGGTGAAAAGCGACCATTGTACTCTGGCATCCAGGTTGGCCCGATCCGGAATTCCGAACTGAAATGTCCGGGTGGTTGGACCCATCGGGATGGAAAAAGAAGATACTTTGCCGAAATGAGTATAGGTTCCGGACAGAGTAAAGGAAGGAATTCGCTGGGCCCGGGTTTCCCAGATTTTTTCCTGGGACTGTTGAATGGACATGTTGGAGATCTTCATTTGCCGGCTGTTCTGCAGCGCCAGCCGCAGGCAGTCTTCCAGGGTAAGGGCTTCCTGTCCCGGCAAAATTCCCGGCAGGAAATAAAGTGTTCCGACCAAAATGATCTTCTTGACATACAATTTTAAAAATGCCCAGTTGGTTTTCATATTCGTCAGGAACGATATAACTATTTTTTTTGGTTTGACTTTGTTACTTGTGTTTCCTTTTGCAGCAGAGAAAGTATGGTTTCAAAAGCCTCCAGCAACTTTTTTTGTTCCTGAGCGCTAAGAGGCGTCAGGATTTTATGATAGATATTTCTGATAGAAGAGAGATGCTGTTCAATTTTCCGGCGGCTGGCGGGAGTGAGAGTGAAAAGGGTGATCCGCCGGTCGTTTGGATTTATTTGTTTCTTCAAAGCTCGCTGTTGAATCAGCCGGTCGATCATTTCGCTGGCAGTGCTCTGGGCAATGTTCAGGGCCTGTTTCAAATCGTTAATGGACATGGAACCGTGGCGGTAGACCAGCATGATTACCCGGTACTGCGCCAGGGAAAAATCGGTCAGTTTCACTACTTCACCGGCCAGGTTGTGAAAGATATGCATCATGGGGATAAAAGCCCGGCTCAACCTGGAAACATTGCGGGATTTTGGATTTTTCATATGCATCGTATTCCGATATATCGGTTTACGATATATTATCGAACTGTTTATTGAAAATCAAGAGAAGATTCTTTATTTTATAAACCACAAAGGCTCGAAGGCTCAAAGAAATCACAAAAATCTCTATTTCAATTTTTCCCACGGGATACACGAAAACGGTCCACGGATTTCACGGATTAACACGAATTATTTAACTCTAGGGATTCCTGGGAAAATAAGATACCGTATCCTTCAAGTACCGAGTATTATAACCAATCCATTTATGGCTGGGAGTAAAGGAAATCATTCCTGTAATTTCTACTATGTCGTATAAAAATTTCGGGGATTCTTTGTGCTGTATGGTCTTTGTATTTATATTGATTCAATTTAAAGGAATCAAAGAGTCCATGGATAAATTGATTCATGAAAGATCGCACCGCCAGGCAGTACAGGTGGGCAAAGTTCAGATTGGTGGAGGTGCCCCGATCTCTATCCAGAGTATGACCAAGACCAGAACCGAAAATATCGATGCCACGGTTGAACAAATCCGTCAGTTGACTGCAGGCGGATGCGATATTATCCGTTGTGCAGTGCCTGCTGAAAAAGCTGCCATCGCTTTAAAAGAAATTATCCCGCAGGTTTCTATCCCGGTGGTAGCCGATATTCACTTCAATTACCGTCTGGCATTGCAGGCCATTGAAAATGGGGTGCATAAAATAAGGATCAATCCCGGAAATATCGGAGAGCGCAAACGGCTGGAGCAAGTTCTATCGGCCTGCCGGGAACGTTCCATTCCCATCCGCATCGGAGTAAATTCCGGATCACTGGAACCGTTGGTCAAGAAGAAATACAGTCATCCTACCGCTGCCGCTTTGGTAGAGAGCGCCCTGTATCATATCAAGATCTGTGAAGATTATCAATTTTATGATCTGGTGATTTCCCTGAAATCTTCTAATGTTCCAATGATGATTGAGGCTTATCGTCAGCTGGCGGTGACAGTGGATTACCCGCTGCATTTAGGAGTGACTGAAGCCGGTCCGGCCTGGAGCGGTACCATTCGTTCCGCAATTGGAATTGGCACTTTACTGGCTGAAGGAATAGGAGACACCATCCGGGTTTCACTGACCGGCGAACCGCAGGAAGAAGTACGTGCAGCCAAAGAGATACTCAAATCATTGGCATTGCGGAAAGGAGGGGTAACCCTGATCAGTTGTCCAACCTGCGGAAGATTGGAGACTCCGGAGTTGACAAAAATTGTCCAGGAATTGGAACAGCGAGTGCAAAACATTACTGCAGATCTCACTGTGGCGGTTATGGGGTGTGCAGTGAACGGTCCGGGAGAAGCGCGAGAAGCAGACCTGGGAGTGGCGTGCGGAAAGAATAAAGCACTCCTGATCCGCAGAGGTGAAGTGATCGGAAAAATCCCCTCCAGCCAGATTGTGGAGCGGCTGTATCAGGAAATTCTGGCTTTCAAGTAAGAATACAAGATTACAAGATTACAAAATACAAAATACAAAATACTAAACACATTACAGTTGGCAGTTGGCAATCTGCTATACCGTTCCATATACCATATACCTTTTAACCGTACATCGCTATGCCGGCATTTCCCTCCCCTGCATTTTTCTCCATTGCACTGTTTTTTTTAATTGTTTAATATTATTGAAAAATATTAAATGTCAATCAGGAGGATCCGGATGTTTGCCGAAATGGAAAAAATCAGAAAAGCTAAGCAGGTATGGCTGAAACAAAAAGAGCAGAAGAGTAAAGATCAGAAGATAAAATTTGTTACTGCTTCCTCAGAACCAGTGGAATTGCTGGCCACTCCGGCGGAGCTGGAAGGATTTGATTATTTCCGCGATCTCAATCATCCTGGAGAATTTCCCTATACCCGCGGTATCCATCATAACATGTATCGCGGTAAGATGTGGACCATGCGCCAGTTTGCCGGCTTTGGAAGTCCGCGTGACACCAATCAGCGCTTCAAATATCTGCTCAGTCATGGGCAGATGGGGCTGTCGGTGGCTTTCGATTTGCCAGCGCTGATGGGGCTGGATGCCGACGATCCGTTAAGCGAGGGCGAGGTGGGAAAGTGCGGGGTGGCGGTCTCATCGTTGGAGGATATGGAGATAGTATTCGACGGTATTCCACTGGATCAGGTGAGCACCTCCATGACCATCAATGGTCCGGGGGCCATGTTCCTGGCGTTTTATCTGGCAGCGGCCGAAAAGCAGGGCGTTTCCTACCAAAAGATTCGCGGTACTTTACAAAGTGATATATTAAAGGAGTACATTGCTCAAAAGGAATGGATCTACCCGCCGCGGCCGTCCATGCGGATTATCGTGGATATGATTGAATACTGTACAAAGCATGTACCAGAGTGGAATAGCATCAGCATCAGCGGCTATCATATCCGTGAAGCGGGTTCTACTGCTGCCCAGGAACTGGCTTTTACTCTGGCAGATGGATTTGCCTACGTAGAAGCGGCACTGGAACGGGGTCTGGATATCGATGATTTTGCGCCGCGGCTCTCCTTTTTCTTTAATGCCCACAATGATTTTTTTGAGGAAATAGCTAAATACCGTGCCGCTCGTCGTATCTGGGCCAAGCGCATGCGGTATAAATACGGCGCCAAGAATTCCCGTTCCTGGCTGCTGCGTTTTCATACCCAGACCGCTGGTTGTACCCTCACCGCCCAGCAGCCGGAGAATAATATCGTGCGGGTTGCTTATCAGGCACTGGCCGGAGTGTTAGGCGGTACCCAGTCCCTGCATACCAATTCCATGGATGAAACTCTGGCGTTGCCCTCTGAAAAGGCGGTGAAAATTGCCCTGCGCAGTCAGCAGATTCTGGCTCATGAAACCGGGGTAGCCTATACGGTAGATCCGTTAGGCGGCAGTTTCTATGTGGAGCAGCTGACCAACAAAATGGAACAGGCTGCGGAGGAATATTTCAGCAAGATCGAAAAATTGGGAGGGGTGATTCCGGCCATTGAAAAGAATTTCTTCCAGCAGGAGATTGCCCGGGCAGCCTATGTGTATCAGCAGGAGATTGATAAAAAAGAGCGCATCATTGTGGGGGTGAATGAATTTGTCGAATCTGGCGAAAAGATCGATATCCCCATTTTACTGATCTCGGAAGAGGTTGAAAAATCGCAAATTCGGCGCCTGCAAAAACTGAGAAAAAAGCGCAACAATACCCTTGTAAAAAATACCCTCAGCGCATTAAAGCAGGGTGCTCAAACCAATAAAAACCTGATGCCGTTGCTCATCGAGTGTGCCAGAGCCTACTGCAGTTTGGGAGAGATGGTCAATTCCCTGAAAGAGGTATTTGGGGAATATGAGGAGCCCAAGTTTTTTTAAAGACCGGTATATGGTATACGGTATAAGGAATGAGGAGGGTAGGTATGAAAAAGAAAAAAGATATCAGTACTTTTATAATTCGTGAAAATCTTGAAAAGTATAACAGCCTCAAAGACTTCCAGTCATTAAAAGCCTGGATGAAATGTCGGGAGATAAAATTATTCTTTTATCAAATTATTTTGCGGAAATTGCCGAAGGAAGAAAATTTTGTTCTGGGGACTCAGATTAGAAGGGCAGCTATCAGTATTACTTCGAACATAGCAGAAGGGTATGGAAGATATCATTACCAGGAGGGTATCCAGTTTTATCGGATATCACGTGCCTCACTGTATGAGTTGAAAGATCATTTATTGAGTTGTATGGATTTTAATTATATCACTGCCGAAGAATTTAACAAAGGTATGATACTGATTGAAACTGGAAAACAACTATTGAATGGTTACATAAATTTTATTGGTAAAAAAATTAAATAAAATTCTAACCTTTATACCATTTACC
>MESS01000028.1:5998-6140 GCA_001771055.1 Caldithrix sp. RBG_13_44_9 | reverse complement strand
CGAAAATTCAGGACAAATTAACAACGGTTTTCTGTTCAATAAGTGAATTATATCAATTTTCATGATCGTCAAAATTTATCCACAGATTTCACAGATTTTCATGAATGAATTTCGTGTTAATTTCCGTCAGGACGGCTCTGCC
>MESS01000028.1:5665-5807 GCA_001771055.1 Caldithrix sp. RBG_13_44_9 | reverse complement strand
CAGCAATTTTTCAATTTTTGCTGGTTCAAAATAACCAAATTGGGATATCTTTTCTTTGGTAAGTAATTCAACGATCAGTGGATCAGCATTTTTTCCAACAAAGCATTGAGCAATCGGCGCCCGGTAAGGCATCTTATAGCGA
>MESS01000028.1:5523-5626 GCA_001771055.1 Caldithrix sp. RBG_13_44_9 | reverse complement strand
TTTAAAATATATTTCTCATTCAATCCCCGGATCTTGAAATGCGGCGGGATCTGGCTGGCAAATTCGATCACCCGGTAATCGAGAAATGGGAAACGCCCTTCTA
>MESS01000028.1:5060-5349 GCA_001771055.1 Caldithrix sp. RBG_13_44_9 | reverse complement strand
CGGAATTGAAATAATTTAAAATGACTGACGTATTGTCCCAGCGGATAATATGAGAGTAGAATGGATCATCCAAGTCCATTAGATTTTTCTTGAAAAATTGCATCCAGAAAGCATTGGCCTGACCATCTTTTAACAAATACGGATACATCCGGGTTAATAATTTAGGACGCGAAGATGAGTGCGGGAAACGCGCCCAGAAACGTCTGATTTTATCTTCTTTAAAGATATCGTACCCGCCTAAAATTTCATCTGAACCTTCACCAGTAAGAACTACTTTTATATTATTTTC
>MESS01000028.1:3129-4997 GCA_001771055.1 Caldithrix sp. RBG_13_44_9 | reverse complement strand
AAACCAGACTACATCGGAAAAACTTTTTCCAATCGTGTCATAATCGACCTCAACCGAGCGGTGATCGGTCTGCAGATGTTTCACCATCAGTTCCTGATATTGTCGCTCATCATAATCCTTATCAGCAAAAGCCACCGAGAAAGTGATCAGATTATTATTATGATATTTTTTCACCAGGGAGGAAATTATCGAGGAATCGATACCCCCACTCAAATAAGATGCCACCGGAACATCCGCCCGCAAGCGAATGGTGGTGGCATCAAATAAAAGCTCCGCCAATCGATCTGAATAAAATTTTAATGGTCGATCCTCATATTCAGTGGCACGGGGAAAATTCAATTTCCAGTATTGAGTTATTTCAATTCCTTTTTTGTTACAGAGCAGCATCCGACCGGGAGCCAATTCCTGGATCCCCTTAAAAACGGTCCGGGGCGGGACATTCACCCAATAGCTGAAAATTTGCTTTATTCCTTCCGGATCTATTTCCCGCTTGATATCTGGATATTGGAAAATTGCCTTCATCTCAGAACCGAACAACAAGGTGCGGTTATCCAAAATGGTGTAAAAAAGCGGTCGGATCCCAACCCTATCCCTTGCTAAAATCAGTTCCTGTTTTTTTTCATCCCATAAGGCAATGGCAAACTGGCCGTTAAAATGATTAAGAAAATTCTTCCCAAATTGTTCATAGGCATGGACAATTACCTCAGTATCACTGTGGGTATAAAAGCGGTGACCCTTCTTTTCCAGCTCTTCCCGCAATTCAATGTAATTAAAAATCTCTCCGTTAAAGATCACCCACAGGGTTTTATCCTCATTGTGCATCGGCTGTTTTCCGCCAGCCAGATCGATGATGCTAAGCCGGCGTTGTCCCAGCCCGATATTATCCTTGATATAATACCCGTCATCATCCGGCCCTCGGTGGTAAAGGATATCGGTCATCCCCTGCAGGATGCCAGGATCTATTTTCTGACGATTTTTAAAATGAAAGATGCCTGTTATTCCGCACATTGGATTAGGTTAAGGGTAAAGGGATAAAGGTAAATGGCTAAGGGTAAATGTGATTTATAGTTTTGACTTCTGTAAAAAAGAACGGCGGGTTTTAATTAAATTACTCAGCATCGATGAAATTTTTATGGCTTCCTCTATCCAACTGGAGCCCGTTTCTGAATCTATATATTCTATTTTAATACCAATATGAATTTGCGATCTTAATTCTCCACAGGATCCTTTCGCATATGAAAGAAACTGAATAAACTCCCTATTGGATTCCCTCTCAAACCCTTCAGCGATATTGCTAGGAATTGATAATCCTGTTTTGGAAATATGATCCTTAAAACTATAATTCCTGAGATTTTTCAAGTTTACATAAATATCAGCACTCAATTTTGCCGATTTTTGCCAAACTTCAAGATCCTCAAACCTAAAAAATCTAAAATTTTCCAATTCTCCTCCCTCCCCTAAAACTTGTCCCTTTACCCTTAGCCCTTTTCCCTTGTCCTTTCGCCTTGTTCCTTGATCCTTCTTTCTAGCAGGAGCGATAATAACGATAGCGTTTAGTTTTGTTCTCCAGATTCAACTCCTTGAGGAGACGGTAAAGACGAATCAATCCAATTTTTTCCCGACCAAAATCCTCATGCCGCAGCATTTTTTTCATTTGTCGAAGCGACATCAAGGGAAATTGTGCTACCAGCTTGCGGATCTTTTCCTGCACCGGTAATTGGGTAATATCTAATTCACCAGTTTTTTCATCCCGATGATTATCACCCGGCTTTTTTATTTTTAAGGGAATGATCTTTTTTTCCGGGGTAATTTTCACTGGAGTCTCATGATGAACAATTTTAGGCTGTTCAAATAATTGCCGTCCCTTC
>MESS01000028.1:2742-3108 GCA_001771055.1 Caldithrix sp. RBG_13_44_9 | reverse complement strand
ACCGGGATTCGTTTCTGTTCTGGTAAAGCAGGTTTTTCCTGAACAGTGGGTTTTTCTTCTTTCTGAATATTTTTTTCTACATGAATTCCGTAAGCCTCCAGCGCCTCTTCAATGGTATTATAGTCCTCTAAAATATGGAAGAATTCCAGCATCTGAAAAATTTCGTAGATCTCCCCGTTCATGTTAACAATTTTAATGTCACCACTGTTTTCGCGAAAGCGTTTCACCTCGCCCACAAAAACACCCCAACCGGCACTGCTCATGTAGATCACTTTAGAAAAATCAAAAATCGTTGAATAGTGTCCAGCCGAGAACAGATTATCGAACACTTTCTGTATTTTGTCAGAATTACTCTGATCAATATAT
>MESS01000028.1:1967-2734 GCA_001771055.1 Caldithrix sp. RBG_13_44_9 | reverse complement strand
TTCCACTAATACTACCGGAATGGTCTTATCTAAAAAACTGGTTTTAATGAGTATCTGATCCATTAACCTGAATATTTTTAAATGATTGTGAACGCAAAAATAACAAAATTTTTAATAAAAGTAAAGGATTTATCTGTGATGAGAGGATAATTTATGTTTTTGATCGTTGAGGCAAATTGGGATAAGGGTTAAGGGCTAAAGGCTCAAGGTCAAGGACAAAGTGTGAACTGTATTAGTTTTTTAATTTGTAATTTGTAATTTGTATTCACTCTTTTGCTTTTGTCTTTTTTCTTTTGTCTTGTTCCTAATGACCTTGCGCTGTAAAAATTACTTTAACCGTCTGAATGATAATATCGAGATGCATATTCCAGGAATAATAATTCTCTATATATTTCATGTCATATTTCAATTTTTCACGCACATCTTCCAGATCCTCATCATAGCCTATCACCACCTGTGCCAGGCCGGTAATACCTGGTTTAACTTTCAGCCGGTTTTTATACATCGGAATTTCCCGGCTGTATTTTTCTACAAAGTAAGGTCTCTCCGGCCGGGGACCGATAAAATGCATGTCTCCAATCACCACATTTATTAACTGAGGAATTTCATCAATACGGGTTTTTCTCAAAAATTTTCCAACCTTAGTGATTCTGGGATCATTTTTTAATGCGAGCATGGGACCACTTAACTTTTCAGCATCCACTCGCATGGTGCGAAATTTGAAAATCCGGAAGATTCGTCCGGTAATTCCTACCCTCTCCTGTGAA
>MESS01000028.1:0-1926 GCA_001771055.1 Caldithrix sp. RBG_13_44_9 | reverse complement strand
GACAACAACAAACAGCGGGAAGAATAACAACATGAGACCAAAAGCAGCAATTGAATAAACAATCTGCCGCCGGGAAGGCTGTAGGGGTCTTTGAAGATCTTTGAAGATCTCACGGATGGTGTGACCATAGACAACGTCTTGCATCTCAGAGGCAATTTCGTAGTCCACCTGGTCACTCTTGCAGAGATTGATAATCTCATGCATTCGCGAAATATCATCCGAATCTATGGCAATCAAAACATGATTGATACTGTAAGCCTTCACCAGTTCCGAAAAATCTTTTAACTTCCCAATATATTTAATATCCCGTAAACTTTTATCAGTCAGATTTATTTTGTTGTTAACATCAATTATACCTATCAGATTCTCGCGTGATTTCATTTGATCACGCATACGTTGATAGGCCAGGAGTCCACTGCGATTTAAACCAATAATGGCTGTGTTGCGGACTCCCTGAACTACTGATTTTGATACAACCATACTTTCTTGTAACATTTTTTTCCCTTTAGAGTTAGGCATAGCTTCGCCAGGTCACTTACATCCACAAATTTATGTAGTTACATAAAGTTATGTTTGACAAAGCTCACAATTGTATTGCCAATAGATTTTTTAAAGAATGTCTACTGGCTAACAGGCTGACCAGAAACCAGCTAATGATGAAACCAGGATTGCAATAAAATTTCCTGATCAGGTTCCCAATAATGATTGTTCCCTACCCACTTCACCAAAAGAAAATTAATTGTTACCTCAGATTTCAAGGTTTTACAGTATTTTTTATTATGCTGGAATTGTGATAAAAATTAAAATCGTTTTATTAATTCAAACCAGAATTACCCAATATGTAAAAAAGTAAATATGACAAATCGCAGGACACTTCCTTTTATTTAAAAAATGAGGTTTCATTTGTTTACGATAATAATAATTAAATTTACTCTATACTCGACTGAATCAAATCATTCTTTATCACAATTTTGCAAACGATAAATTTAACTAAAAATTTTAGGAATCCTAATAATTCTTTCGCTCATAAGTAACTTTTTACTGTTTAAAATCCTTACAATACCACTGGTACTACAAAAATGGGCATGATGCAATCCAGGTAATCCCAGTACTGCTTTCTGATCTCGGAGAGGTCGTATTTCTAAAATTAAACTAAACTACGATGATGTCATAAATCTCGCATAAGAATTTTTTTCCAGACCTGTATGGTTTTTATTGATCCTCTACGAGGATCCGTCATCTATATGAGCGGATTTTTCCCTACAATAATTAAACATCTACGATGTTTTAGTGTTTTACCTCATGTAGCCGGAATTTTGACCTCGTAGAGCCTGCCCGGCATTGACGGGGTCATATTATTGTAGAAAAACAAACCGCCCAACAATTCAAAATCCTCGTAGAGGATTCATAACAAAATGTGCTTATACCATCTTAAAAAATCAATTGATCACAACATGCCTTCTATACCTTTCAGAACCGTATCTTATCACCGGAAGGTTAGCTTATCGGAAAATAAAAATATTTTTTTAATGAAAGAAACCTACCCCAAGGTTGAAATCTTTTTATAATAAACAACTAATACTTCCCTGGTAATTTACCAATTCTACTAGCTTTCATAAATTTTAATCTATTGCGCTATTTCGGTGACTGTTATATATTGGCGGGCATCTAGATATGTCTGAACTTACACCATGACGGAGGTTCTATGAGTAAAGAATTCAAGCCTTATGTTCCCGCAGATAAGGATATGCCTGAATTTACCCTCAGAGCTCTGATTTTAGGTCTGATCATGACGGTGGTTTTGGGCGCGGCTAACACTTACCTGGGATTAAAAGCCGGAATGACCATCGCTGCCACCTATCCAGCTGCCGTGATCGGCATGGCAATGCTGCGATTAATGAAAGGATCAATTTTAGAAGAAAATAT
>MESS01000027.1:16438-17621 GCA_001771055.1 Caldithrix sp. RBG_13_44_9 | reverse complement strand
GTTCTGACATATATATGGTGCTCGGAGGCTTATTGCTGAATGTAAATTGGATAGATGAATCATTTGATTATCTCATTCAATCACACGGGTTACAATACACTGCCTATTATAATCCCTCTGATAATCATCTTTATCTGACCTCAGCCAGCATTGCAGGTATACCGGTTATCCCTGACTCAAGCTACCGAGTAGTAAGCAGCGATCGGGTAGTCGGATATCTGCAATCGTTATTTGGAATAACACCAGGAAATTTATTCATCGACACCGTTTCTGTCTTTCAGGTGGTAAAAGAATATGTGGAGCAGATTGATACCCTAAATTTTACTTCTAACGGCCACATTCTGGTGGGAATTGAAAATACCAAACCCGCCAGTACGATTGAGAATTTTGAACTTCTGCAAAATTATCCAAATCCGTTTAATCCGGAGACAGTCATCAGTTGGCAGTCGGCAGTTGGCAATAGAGTGCAATTAAAGATATTTAACCTGCTGGGCCAAGAGATACGGACACTGGTCGACCAGTGGCAGGAGGCTGGCAATCATTCCGTAACCTGGAATGGCCGGAATGATGCGGGACAAGTGATAGGCAGCGGGATCTATTTCTATAAAATTGTGGCCGGCAACGAACAGCGTACCAAAAAAATGATTTTGATGCGTTAGACTGCCGATAAGACCGGCGGTCTGCTGCTGACAGATCGCCGGTTTTTCTAATTACTTTTCAAAAATATTCACTCTTAAAAGCATGAACTTTATTCGAACAACCTTTTCAACCTGTCAAATAATCCTCAATTTTATTTTCCTATTCACCATCTTTCAATTTCTGAAAACCGATAGCAGGGCCGAAGACCAGGTTTCAAATCAAAAATCAAATATATTCAATATTTTCCCCATCATCCTGTATGATTCAGATATTGGTTTCGGTTTGGGCGGCCGAATGCTTCTGAAAGATTACTGGAAAAAGAAAGAATCTTTCGACCTGATCATTTTCGTCAGCAGCAAAGGTGAACAATTATATTATTTTCAATTTTCACTGCCGGATGCAGAACTGCGGCAGAGGAAATCTTATTCCCTGGCTTATGATTTTAAAATCGAATGGGATAAATTACTGAAAAGCAACTATTTTGGTATTGGCAATAACAGTCCCAATAACGATTTTCAATTCCCGCGCGAATATTTTAAAATTG
>MESS01000027.1:9590-16421 GCA_001771055.1 Caldithrix sp. RBG_13_44_9 | reverse complement strand
ACTTTCTCTCCAGTTGTTATCGGAGAAGCCGGTTTTCTGCTGGTCCATCACACCGCCTATAATTTTGATGAGAGCTGGAATACCATTCAATCAGAAACTCCCGGAGTAGAGGAGAATCTGTCAGTTGTCCTTTCCGGAAGCTTGCGGTTGGATACCCGTGACAGCCAGATCCATCCTACCGCCGGAGAAAGAGTATTCCTTAAAGCCGGTTTTTCACACCCGGGCTGGGGCAGTGACTGGAACAATTCTCTGTACCGGCTGGAATCAAGTCTTTACCGGCGGCTGTTTAACTCCCCGCATATCCTGGCAATCAGGTTATGGCTGCAGCAAATAAACGGGACAGCACCGTACCAGGAACTCAGTAAAATTGGTGACAGTTGGACCGTCCGTGGCTATAAGGCAGATCGTTTCCTGGATCAATCCATGTTGCTCAGCTCTTTGGAATATCGTTTTCCTCTCTATCGTGCTCTGGGTGGAGTCGCTTTTCTGGACGCCGGGCGGGTGACCCCGCAATTGAAGGATCTTGATTTTGAGGGTCTGCATTCCGATTGGGGTTGGGGATTGCGTTACTATCTCACCAATTTTGTGGCTCGTTTCGATATGGGTTTCAGTACCGAAGGTGTCCGGGTGTTTTTTAACTTTGGGCAGGTGTTTTAGGGGGATACGGTATATGGAATATGGTATATGGTATACGGTATAAGGGTATAGCGGTCTAAGGTATAAGTGTCACATAGCATAACATCGTTTACAGTCTTTAATGATAGGAACTCTAGCACCACATAGTTTACAGTGATTAGTTACCACCCCATGGGGTGGTCGCGATTTTTAATTTCATAAAATAGCATGACATCGTTTACATCCAATCAACAGGCACATAGTAGGGGAACTCTTGTATGAGCTGATTATCACAGGACACTTTTAATGCTTGTGCCTTGATTGAGATTACTGCTTCTACATAGTGATAAATCAGTTCTGGTTTTACCAAAAATGTTTCACCAAATATATTTAACGTGCGGTCACTGCGAATGAAACGAATAACTTTTATATTTCCCTCTATCAACGGAATATAGGTTGGGATTTGATATTCATTATCCAGATAGGCGATGATATTATTTTTCTTATGTACCTCTATTGGGGTTTGGTTGTTATGTACACCATAGCGATAGTTGGTATTATGAAAAGCTTCAAAATCGAGAGCACTTTCAACAAGATGGTGAAAACTGGTAAAGTTTTGAGTTCGAAAGAATTTTTTATCGAATGTGTCGTTGAATTTTTCGATAATTCCGTTTCTCCACGGCTCAGATTGAGGGATAAAAACAGGTATAACGTCTTGAGAGAGGGCGAAACGAATTAATTTGCTGAAGCTGTGAGGATGCCGGTTGCTACCACGATAAGATAGTTCATTATCCATTTGAAGATAATCAGGGATACCAAATTGTTTCCAGAATCTCATCACGGTACGAACAATTCCATCGGATGCTTTATTATCAATAGCGTTTATGTGAACACAATGGGTAGTGGTATCAATGATATTCGAGAAATAATATTTTCTTTTGCTTTTTTGAAGATAACGGGGGCCAACAATATCCAATTGATGAGTAAAAGCCGAACTATAATCGGGGTATTCATTTTCCTTTTTAGAGATTTTGGGTTTAGTATAAGTAAGATGGTGTTTCTTGATAATCCGATCAATAGTCCAAACAGGTGGGGGATCGATATGCAGTTTTCTAAGTTCCCATTGGATACTAATTGCCCCAATTTGGGCATAAGCATTCCCTTCAAGTTTGCGCCTGATCTCGATGATGAGATGTTCAAGGTTTTCTTCCAGAGATTTATTAATCATATGGGGACGACGAGAATGTTCGATAAACCAATCACCTTTCGGATTGGCTTCATACCGTTTCACCCATTTATAGAACCAGGGACGGCTTTTTTGTAAAGACTTACAGACCTCTGAGGGTGTGATATGAGAAAGATACATAATTACTGCCTGTCTTCTGATTTCAATTTCATCCATTTCTGATCTCCAGGTTAGTGGATTCAGAAAATGGATAGGAAATTCCAAAATGTAAACGATCTTATGCTAGACTTTTACAATTAGACTGTTAACGATGTCATGCTAGAAAATGTGTAAACGATGTCATGCTATTTATCAATTAAAGGTTAAAGGAAAAGGGATAAAGGTCAGATCAGGGATGATCTGATCCCGACAGGTCGACGGGAGGGAGACGTTGTCTGTCGGGAAAAAAGGCTAAGGGCCAAAGGTAAAAGATAAGTTATTGTATTTTGTCTTGATTCTTGTCATCTAGTTTTTTGCCAACTGCTGACAGTCAACTGCCAACTATTTTTAATCTTTTGTCTTTTGTCTTGTTTTCTTGCCACCTGCCAACTTCCTTTTCTTTTGTATTTTGTAATAATTTTGTATTAATACAATTCCCTAAACGCTTTTTCTCAATACAGCCATGAGTTTTCTTGGATAATTTTTAAAAAATTTCCAGGATTTATAGAACATTTCCGCTTATTTATAGTTATGTTATTCATAATTATTTTCATAAATTTTTGACTTTAATGAACTTTTTTCGCAGAGATCAAAGATGCTTGGATATAGATTTACAGAATATCTACCCGCTAATGAAGGTCAGACCCCCTTCGAAAAACTGCTGGACCTCTTCATGCAGATCCTGCTTTACACTGCCGGAGATGTAGCCGAAACCCTGAGCTGGCTAAATGAACTGGACCGCAAGTACCAGCTGACCAATAACGATTATGGCATGGGTGATTTCATAGGGGAATTAAAAGAGAAGGGTTATATCAAAGAAAATGAAGATGGCAATGGAACATTTCAATTGACCGTCCGCTCCGAGCAATCTATCCGCCGCCGTTCCCTGGAAGAAATCTTCTCCAAGCTGCGAAAATCAGGATTGGGTAATCACCGTACACCCTACCCGGGAATGGGTGATGAACCAACTTCCGATCTGCGGGAATTCCAGTTTGGCGATACTCTGGATCAGATTGCCATGACCGAATCCATCCGTAATGCCCAGATTAACCATGGTATTATGGATTTTCATCTCACTGAAGACGATCTGGAAGTTGAAGAACGGGAGTATAAAACCCATACTTCCACCGTACTGATGATTGATATTTCTCATTCGATGATCTTATATGGGGAAGATCGAATCACCCCGGCTAAAAAAGTCGCCATGGCACTGGCTGAACTTATCACCACCCAATATCCCAAGGACACCCTGGATATCATTGTCTTCGGAACCGATGCCTGGCCGATCAGCATTAAGGATCTCCCCTACCTGCAGGTAGGACCTTTTTACACCAACACCGTGGCTGGCCTGCAGTTGGCTATGGATATTCTCCGTCGACGTAAAACTCAAAATAAACAGATATTTATGATCACAGATGGCAAACCCACCTGTCTGAAGGAGAGGCTGAAATATTACAAGAATCCTTTTGGTCTGGACCGGAAAATCGTTAATCAAACCCTTAATTTAGCGGCCCGCTGCCGGCGGCTGCAGATCCCGATCACCACTTTTATGATTTCCCGCGATCCCTACCTGCAGCATTTTGTGCGTGATTTTACCCGGGTGAACCAGGGCCGGGCTTACTACAGCAGCTTACAAAATTTAGGAGAATTTATTTTTGAGGATTACATTCGTCACCGCCGGAAAAAAGTAAGGTGATTGAGATAATGATATTCTTTAAAATCTGAAAAACATAACCTGCAAAAATCAACCAGGAGTATAACTTAATGGAAATAAAAAACATCGGACAAATCAAGAATTTGGGTCAGTTAAAGAAGTCAGGATATCGTTCCCGCTCCATCAAAGAGGAGCTTCGTTCTAATCTCATCCAAAAAATGAAAAGTGGTGAGAAGATTTTTCCGGGGATCATCGGTTACGAACATTCGGTAATTCCTGATCTGCAGCGAGCCATTCTCTCCCGGCATAATATCACCCTGTTAGGCCTGCGGGGACAGGCTAAGACCCGCATTGCCCGGCAGATGATTGACCTGCTGGATGATTACATCCCGGTAATCGACGGATCGGAACTCAATGATGATCCGCTGGCACCGCTTTCGCGGTTTGCCAAGGATTTGATTGCTGAAAAGGGTGATGAAACGCCCATTCGCTGGATGCACCGCAGTGAGCGTTACACCGAAAAACTGGCCACTCCCGATGTTTCCATTGCTGATCTCATTGGAGATGTCGATCCCATCAAAGCGGCTTCGCTGCGCCTACCCTATTCCGATGAACGGGTGATCCATTTTGGGCTCATCCCCCGCTCCCATCGCGGAATTTTTGTCATTAACGAATTGCCGGATCTCCAGGCCCGCATCCAGGTAGCACTGTTCAATATCCTGCAGGAGCGGGATGTGCAGATCCGCGGATTCAATATCCGGCTGCCGCTGGATATTCAATTTGTCTTCACCGCCAATCCGGAGGACTATACCAATCGCGGGGCGATCGTGACCCCGTTGAAGGACCGGATCGAGAGTCAGATCCTCACCCATTATCCCAAAAATATCCCGGCTTCCCGTCAGATCACCGAACAGGAAGCCCGTCTCCATCAGGAAGCCCAGGAAAAGATCCAGGTTCATAACCTGATAAAAGATTTGGTGGAACAGGTGGCCTTTGAGGCGCGGCAGAGCGAATACATCGATCCCAAGAGCGGTGTTTCTGCCCGGTTATCTATTTCTGCCTATGAAAATCTGGTCAGCACGGCCGAGCGCCGGATGCTGCTGCATAACGAGAACAGTGCTTTTATCCGCATTTCAGATTTCAGCGGGGTGATCCAGTCTATCACCGGGAAAGTGGAGCTGGTATATGAGGGTGAGCAGGAAGGGACCACCAAGGTAGCCCATATTTTAATAGGAAAAGCAATCCGTTCCCAATTTCCGCAATACTTTCCCAACCCGGAAAAATTAAAAAAGAAGCAGGACACCTCCCCCTATCAAAAAATCGTCAACTGGTTTGCCGAGGGGCATACTCTGGATCTGATAAGCGATATCACTCAGAAAGAATATGAAGCAGTGGTGAACCGCGTTCCCGGTTTAAAGGAACTGGTAAAAGAATATCATCCGGAAGTAAACCGGGAGGAGGCACTACTGCTGATGGAATTGGTATTATTCGGATTAGCCGAGTATTCTTTCCTGAGCAAGTATTATCTGGAGCAGGGTCTGCAATTTAAAGATCTACTGAACAGCATGCTGCCTGTTTCAGAAGAGGAGGAGGAAGAGGAAAGGGATTCATATCAGGTTTGAAATGGAAAATATAATCCCTTCCCTATTGTATTAGAGTAGCCAGTCCGGCAAAGCTACGTCCAGTGCCAGACGGGCGTCCTGACGAGCCGCTTTTTTCTGAGAGGGCATCGGTTATACCCAGCCATAAATGGCTGGGTTATTCTCAGCTGTCCCTCTGGAACAGGATTGAGGTAATAGTCAGGTTTGCTTTGGTATTTTTTCGTGTATTCCGTAGGAAGCATTTTATCAGTTATCTTGGTGATTTCTTGGTGTTTTAGTGGCTTGGTGGTTAATAAGAGACTGCACATCTTATATCAGTCGTCCCTACGGAATGCTTATTTTGGGGGGGATCTGAAAATCCCAGCTATGAATAGCTGGGTTAAAAGCAGTTGTCCCTACGGGACAGGATTGGAATAATTCCTGATAAGCAAAGTAAGTATTATAATTCGTGTTAATTCCCGTCAGTTGCCGGGCAGGCGTGGACAGATTTCGTGTATTCCGTGGGAAGCATTTTATCAGTTATCTTGGTGATTTCTTAGTGTCGTAGTGTCTTGGTGGTTAAATTTTCAAATTTACCCAGGAAAAAAATTTCCACTTGTAAAACCTCCACAGACCTCTTAAATTTTGGGGCTTAATTCTATGAAAGGATGTAATTCATGTACGCGATTGTGGATATTGCCGGACAGCAATTCAGAGTAGAAAAAGATAAAGTAATCAAAGTTCCCTATCTGAATAAAGAGGTCGGTGAATCGGTGGAATTTGATAAAGTGTTACTGGTCGGTTCCGAAAAGAGTGTAAAGATCGGGCAGCCGGTGGTGGAAAAATCCAAAGTATCGGCCAAGATTCTGGCACATGGCCGGGATGCCAAAGTGATTGTCTGGAAGAAGAAAAAACGGAAAGGCTATCAGTTGAAGAAAGGCCACCGTCAGAATTTTACCAAGATTCAAATCGAAAAAATTGCTTAAGGAAAGAGGTGTATTATGGCTCATAAAAAAGGGGTAGGAAGTTCACGAAACGGACGTGAGAGTAACAGTCAACGTCTGGGTGTAAAGCGTTTTGGCAATCAGTATGTCAATGCCGGCAGTATTTTAGTGCGACAGCGTGGTACCAAAATTCATCCCGGTGTGAATGTCAAACGGGCCAAAGATGATACCCTGTTTACCATTATTGACGGTTATGTTAAATTTGAACATAAGGACAAGCAGCGGATGCGAGTAAGCGTCTATCCCGAAATGCAGGCCTGATATTATTAATCACATTTTTTCTATGGGCTGATTCAGAGTTGGGTCAGCCTTTTTTATTTAAAGTAAAGCGCAAGGAGTAGATAGCATAGCCATAGAGGAAAGTAGAGTTTGATTGAAGAAAGATTAAAGATTAAAACAGCAATCAATTAACCAGGCAGTGGGCAATTACCTGATTACCCGCAACGCTCTGCTGTTTGCGCTATACTCTCTGCTTTTAGTTTTTTTTATTTTTTATCAAACCGATTTTGTGGAAATTTTCAATTCTATTTAACACCTCCCAAATTAATTGGGTGGCCTTGCGCTTTTTCTCGGTTAACCGATTCAATTCAATAA
>MESS01000027.1:0-9562 GCA_001771055.1 Caldithrix sp. RBG_13_44_9 | reverse complement strand
TGTTCACAATATCAGATACAATACTATCTTTGAAAAAATGTCTGGGATATCCTAAAATTTGAATTTCCTTAATCGACTTGGATTCATCAAAATGGGTAGGTCAATAGAAAAGGATTAACCAAAAAAGAGAAAGCCCCGCATCGAACGGGGCTTTCAAAAATTAAATCATTCCTGATTTATTTCATGAACAGTAACTTTTTCGACTGAACAAAATCACCCGCCTGGATACGATAGACATATACTCCGGAAGCGACCGATTTTCCATAATCATCCTGACCATTCCAGACTACTTGATACGTTCCTGCTTCTTTGGATGCATCGATAAGTGTCCGAATTTTTCGACCCGAGATATCCAGGATGTCCAATCTTACATTGATATTCTCAGGAAGACCAAAGCTAATCGTCGTGGAAGGATTGAATGGATTAGGATAATTCTGCTGTAAATCAAACTTAGTCGATCTCAGAGTCTCGTTCTGAATGAGATGATCTTGCTTGGTTGGCATGACCCACACGCCATCAACATTTGAACTGGAGGATAGATTATCATACTGATCAACAGCCTTAGCTGAATAATACGCCAGGTAGGTCTCTCCTTCTAAATAATCATAATCGACATAATAGGTAGAAGTTATTGGATTAGTGGTCAAACGCCTGTTTTCAGAGATCTGGGGAATAGCCCTGTAGACATGATAGCCTTTTAAGTCCGCTTCCCTATTTGCATCCCAGTGAACGGTGGGGTGATCACCGACAGAAAAATCTACATACAGGTTCTGCGGAGCAAGTGGAACATAATCTCGCTGTTTCAACATCAATGTATAGGTCTCATCTTCATTTTGAATCCAGATGACATAAACATCATTGATATTGGCTGAAATTTTCTGGTTGTAGTTTTCATTTCCAATCGAATAATCATAAGAATTTTCCCAGCTTCCGGTATATTCTTTATAATACTCACCGTTATAAACAATATGAAGGCTGTCATTTGAAGTTACACCCATATCGATAGTATTGACGCCGGGATCCGCGCTATAATTAAGAATTTGATATGGTGATGACCAGGTTGTGCTGGTAAAATTGCGATAACAGTGATACAAGTTCCAACCGTATTGACCCATTCCTGGTTGGAAATCATAATAGAAAGTATGTAATTTCGCGCTGGTGGCGACAACATAGCTTCGGGCTGCATCATTAAAAATTTGGATAGGTGATTCCCAGTTCGTATTGGACTTATCACGGTTTTTCGAAATCTCTCCTTGGTTGTATGGATTTTGGTCAATACATAACGTATAGGCTACATGAATGCGATTGGGCGAGGTGGTCACCGAAGGGAATCCACCTTCTTCATCGGAATAATCTGTTACCTGTTTCTTTGTTCCCCAATAGGTATTACGGTGATCAATGGGTCGATGATAAGTTTCATAGGGATAATATCCGTCTGATTCAGACCAGACGATATGCAATAATTTGGGCTCTGCCCATACTTCCAGGCCATTAGAGTAACTTTCATCCATTGATATGTTATTTAAATTTGTCCAATTCTGGCCAGCGTTAATGGTTCTTTTTCCATAGATTGTACTACCTTCCTTCCAAATTACATAAATGGTATCTAAATAGCCGATTACACAGCTTAAGCGAGGATTCTCACTGATACTGTTATCAATGGTTACCGACCGGATTTGAGAACCAGCATAGCTGTACAGGTAATATTTCAGCTGACTAGAGGTCTGTACAATAATGTGGTTGCCATTCTTATTGGTATAGAGATCGATCCGATCCGCATCGTCCATAGTAAGGTTCAGGTCAATTGTGGATTTCCAGGTTTGAGCGAAGATGAAAAGTGGCAGGATAAAAATAATCAATAAACAAACTAATTTTGTTGAATACATAATACACCTCCTAGGGTGTTAGTTATCGTAAAAGAACTAACTTCCTTGTCTCCCTGAAACTTCCGGATTGTAAAGAATAATAATAAATTCCAGTGCTCACCTCCTTTCCGGTTTGGTCTCTGCCGTCCCAGGAGATGGAATGTTCTCCCGGATAATACTTTCCATTATCAATCAGCCTTATCACCTCCTTTCCAGTGATGTCATGCAGAACAAGGTTTACAAACGATGATGTCTTCATTTGAAATTTGATTGTTGTACTGCTGTTAAATGGATTGGGATAATTCTGATACAAGATAAAATCCCGGATTTTATTATCTGATGGATCGATTATTGAGGTATGAAATCCAGGGGAATAGTAAATACTTTTTGTTTCAAGCGTTTTTAAATAATCCCGTATTCCAACAAAAAGGCTTGGCATTTGATCATTGAAGATAGTATGGACATTCACGCATTGAATTTCCTGATCCCAGTTTTCCCACCAGTCCAGGTAGAATAAATCAAAATAACCGGCCCTGTTCCATTTTAAGATAACCACCACATAGGAGAAGCAAAATACCAACTCATCTTTTTTATCTTTATCGACATCATGGTTGTATAAGACGGTGTTGCCCAGAACATCTGTACCAAGAAGGAAAATGGACCATCGTTTCCGGTAATGGTTATTGCCATCTGCTTCAAACCAGTAAACACGGGAAGCCGGGATGCCATAATAGTAAGCCGATCCTCCCACAAAGAATTCCGGCCTACCATTCTGATCAATATCGTTGGTCGCGCAGGTGAGATAGGCATTGGGTGCTGAGATGGTGTCACCAAAGACAAACTGATAGCTGTCATTCCCGGTGTTTTCCCACACATACACATCTCCATGGATAGTGCCTGTGACAAATTCCTGGAAACCATCTTCATCAAAATCACCGGTAGAAAATAAATACAAATTCCATTCGGGAGGAGCATATCTGAATTTCTGGACAAAATGTTTGAGGATCGTATCGTATTCAGCCACGTACACCTTCTGTCCCCATGGTTGAAGTGTATCATCTCCGGTATAGAGCACATCGGTTATTCCATCTCTATCCAGGTCTTTGAAGGTTTCCCCGCTTACCGATGCGCTCCACTCCCACATTCGATGGGAGAACATCAAGCTGTCGGGAAAGGAATCAGGATTAGTACATTCATAATTATCAAACCATTGATTACGTCGGAAATTAATCTCGGTCAATCCATCCTTATCCACATCAGTTTCACTCAGGGTATTTTCAACAGAGTCTGTATATATTTTTACAGTATAAGTCGTATCTTCGTACAATTCTACGATGGCACTTTTTGATAAGCCCGGGCCATTGATATATGAACCGGCAAAGTCTGTCTTACCATTATGATTAAAATCTCCAATTACAAGAGGATATCCATAGATCGAGCTCACTGGAATATAGCTCCTTCGCTGGTATTTCCAATTGTACTGTGTGGTATCTTCATTAATCAGATCAAAAACCTGGTCATCGGTTATTTTATCAAATTTCGTCCCCAGATCTGATATATTCACATATTTGAACTTCCCACTCTCCCGCTGGGTGATTTTCACAATATTGTTTTGTCGGTATTCAATGAGATAATGTTTATCCAAATGCCGTTTCTGCATGGCAAATTCAAATGCGGTCTGTGCAAGTATTAGAAAAGGGTATAATAGAAATATGAATCCTAAAACTCTGGTCATCTGTTTTTGACCTTTTTTATTATGGATAACAATGACGGTTAAATTCATTCAATCATTATACATATTCATTCCTAAAAATTTAAGAAACTCAGTTTTTAGCAGAGAAGATCAAACCGTATTCGCTGACAGGAGGTGCAGGAAGATTCTTTTCAGGAAAGGAATTTCAATATTCGTTAAACAATGCCGCAGTCACATATACAGCTTTTCAATTTTTGAAACATAATTCATTTGTCAATTTCAGACTTATCCTGAATATGTCTTTATGTATTGATGCTTTTTATCCAAATACTTTAAATAAAATTATTTTTTGATTAACGACTAAATGTAAAAGTCCTCCTTCTAATTAGACCTCCATTCAAAATCTTTCGCCACTATTTCATGAACAGTAACTTCCTGGACTGAACAAAATCACCTGCCTGGATACGATAGACATACAATCCGGATGCGACTGATTTTCCATAATCATCCTGGCCATTCCAGACTACTTGATACGTTCCTGCTTCTTTGGATGCATCGATAAGCGTCCGAATTTTTCGACCCTAGATATCCAGGATGTCCAATTTTACATTGATATTTTCCGGCAGACCAAAGGCAATAGTCGTGGAAGGATTGAATGGATTAGGATAATTCTGCTGTAATTCAAATTGAGTCGGTCTTAGTGTCTCGTTCTGAATCAGATAATCTTGCTTGGTCGGCATGACCCAGACGCCATCGACATTTGAGCTGGAGGATAGATTATCATACTGATCAACAGCCTTAGCTGAATAATACGCCAGGTAGGTCTCTCCTTCTAAATAATCATAGTCGACATAATAAGTAGCAGTTATTGGATTAGTTGTCAAACGCTTGTTTTCTGAGATCTGGGGAATAGCCCGGTAAACATGATAGCCTTTCAAGTCCGCTTCCCTATTTGCATCCCAGTGAACGGTGGGGTGATCACCGACAGAAAAATCTACATACAGATTCTGTGGAGCTAACGGAAGATAATCCCGCTGTTTCAGCATCAAAGTATAGGTTTCGTCTTCATTTTGAATCCAGATGACATAAACATCATTGCTGTTGGCTGAAATTTTCTGGTTGTAGTTTTCACTACCTGTGGAATAATCATAAATAGTTTCCCAGCTTCCGGTATATTCGTTATAATATTCACCATCAAAAACAATATGCAAACTATCGTTAGCGGAAACTGCCATGTCGACTGGTGTCACATTGGAAGAGGTATTCTGGTGAATTTGAGTAGCAGAACTCCATGAAGTACTACCAAAAGATCGAGATTTGTGATAAAGGTCAGTCCACATTAAACCCGACCACGGATCGATTTCATTATCATAATAGAAAGTATGCAGTTTATCACTGCTGGCAATCACATAACTTCTGGCCACATCATCGTGTTGATAGCCGGTATCATCAAAAATAACAATGGGCGTTTGCCAGTTCGCATTATATTTGTCCCTGTTTTTTGCCACTCCATCGCTTTCCTCGGGATTTAAATCATCACATACCGTATAGGCCACATGAATCCGGGTGGGTGAAGTAGTGACTGAAGGAAAACCACCCTCTTCACCGGAGTAATCTGTTACCTGTTTCTGTGTTCCCCAACTTGTTAATTTGTGATTAATCGATCGATGGTAAGTTTCATAAGGATCATGACCATCTTCGGACTCAGACCGGACAACATGCAATAATTTGTGCTCCGCCCACACTTCTAATCCGTTACAGTAACTTTCACTCATTGAGATGTTATTTAAATTTGTCCAATTCTGTCCGGCGTTGGTTGTTCTTTTTCCATATATCGTGCTACCTTCCTTCCAAATTACAGAAACTGTATCTAAATAACCAGTTACACAGCTTAAGCGAGGATTTTCACTGATACTGTTATCAATGGTTACTGATCGGATTTGAGAACCGGCATAACTGTAAAGGTAATATTTCAGTTGACTTGAGGTCTGCACAATAATGTGATTACCATTCTTATTGGTGTAGAGATCAATTCGATCTGCATCATCCACAGTTAGATTCAGGTCAATAGTGGATTTCCAGGTCTGAGCTAAGATGAAAAATGGCAGGATAAAAATAATCAATAAACAAACTAATTTTGCGGAATCCATAATACACCTCCCGGGTGTTAGTTATCGTAATAAAACTAACTTCCTTGTCTTCCAAAAACTTCCAGATTGTAAAGAATAGTAATAAATTCCGCTGCTCACCTCCTTTCCGGTTTGGTCTCTACCGTCCCAGGAAATGGAATGTTCTCCCGGGTAATACTTTCTGTTATCAATTAACCTTATCACCTCCTTTCCGGTAATGTCATACACAGCAAGGTTTACTAGGGCTGTTATCTTTATTTTAAATACAATATTTGTACTGTTGTTAAACGGATTGGGGTAATTCTGATACAAGACAAAATCGTGGGATATATTATCTGGTGGTTCGATTATTGAGGTATGAAATTCGGGAGAATAAAGGTAACTTTTTGTGAATGGAGGTACTCCCCAATCCATTACACCAACAAAAAGGCTGGGAATTTGATCATTGAAGATAGTATGGACATTCACACATTGAATTTCCTGATCCCAGTTTTCCCACCAGTCCAGGTAGAATAAATCAAAATAACCAGACCTGTTCCATTTCAGGATAACCACCACATAGGAAAAACAAAAAACCAGTTCATCCTTTTTGTCTTTATCTACATCATAGCTATATAAAACGGTGTTACCCAGAACATCGGTACCTAAAAGGAAAATGGACCAGCGCTTCCGATAATGGTTATTGCCATCTGCTTCAAACCAGTATACCCGGGAAGCCGGGATGCCATAATAATAAGCCGATCCTCCCACAAAGAATTCGGGTTTGCCATTCTGGTCAATATCATTGGTGGCGCATGTCAGATAAGCATTGGGGGCCGAGATGGTATCAGAAAAAATAAATTGATAACTGTCATTTCCGGTATTTTCCCAAACATAGACATCTCCGTGAATGGTACCGGTGACAAATTCCTGGAAACCATCTTCATCAAAATCACCGGTAGAGAATAAATACAAAACCCATTCGGGAGGGGCATATCTGAATCTTTGGACGAAATGTTTAAGGATAGTATCATATTCGGCCACATAGACCTTTTGTCCCCATGGTGAAAGGGTATCATCTCCGGTATAGAGCACATCGGTTATTCCGTCGTTATCAAGGTCTTTGAATGTCTCCCCGCTTACCGATGAACTCCACTCCCACATTCGATGGGAGAACATCAAGCTGTCGGGAAAAGAGTCGGGATGAGTACTTTCGTAATTATCAAACCATTGATTCCGCCGGAAATTAATTTCAGTTAAGCCGTCTTTATCTACATCAGTTTCACTTAAAACCCATTCCACCGAATCAGGATAAATAGTCACATAATATGAGGTATCTGGATTTAATTCTATTATGGCACTTTTCAAAAGGCCTCCACCACTAATAAAATAAGAGCCAGCAAAATCAGTTTTATTATTTTGATTAAAATCTCCAATTATCAGGGGATATCCGTAGGTCGAGCTCACTGGAATATATTTTCTCCGCTGGTATTTCCAGTTATATAGCGTAGTATCTTCATTAATCAGGTCAAATACCTGGTCATCGGTGATTTTATCAAATCTATTACCACGGTCAGATATATCAAAACATCGACGAAAGCGACCATTCGGAGAATGCAATTCAATTGTGTTCACATCTACATATTTAATTTTATAATGATTCTCAAGCCGGTGGATGGATATTTCCTTGCTAACGGGAATTTGGGTAAAATATGTAACTGGGTTGAGGGAAAAAATAAGGAAGATAAAACAAAAAAATCCGAATTTCATATTTGATCCTTTTTACAACTAAAAAAGTTGATCTATATTGGCAAGAAATTTCCGGATTTTCCTTTCCTCTTTAAATACACCTTATATGTGATATTTGTTCTATGAATTAAGATTTCTGGAAAAAACAACACCTTCTTACATAAAAAACAATGAAATTTTACATCAGCACACTGTTTCATTTCTGTTTTTAGAATAAGCCCAATTTATTTTCTAAATCCCAATAGCGAAAAGTCAGTATAAATTTTTCCTATACATTGGGCATTAAATTGCGTTCTTCCCACTATATTTATGGAATTAATTCTACTATCCACTCTCCAGTAATACCTGTGTTTGTTATAATTATTTTATATCAAAGCACATGAATTTTTCAAGGGATAAATTTAGCACTATTAAAATTCTTTCACCTATCCCCAGATTTTTATATCTACTTCTTTTCCAATCCCAAGTCCAAAATATTTTCCAGTTTACCTTCGATTCACACTATATCCGAAACAGAGATAGTCACATCTAAATCGGCGACAAATTTCATACCAAAATCCATAAGTCCAATATTATCTTTTATTTACTGCTATTTTAAAGATTTATTAGACGGGTATTTTTATGAACTAAAAGTCACACAATGTGAAGTATAGTTCACATTGCTTATAGCAGTGAATATTTATAATTCAGGGATATCATATCCTCAATCTAAACTTCTTGATCAAATTCTTTTCCTCTCCTACATCCGTTATCCGCATCTGATTAAAACGTTTTCTCCGGACCTCCAGGCGAAAATCGAAATTCTCCGGTAACGACCCACCATTCAATTTCTTGATCATTCCGACAATATCTCGAATCGTCTTTTCCTGTTCATCGGTCATTACCTATTCTCCTGACTTTGGGGCTGTAATTGCAAACTTGGCCATTTCTTCTTCCATTTTGGCCTGTTTCACCTGTTCAATTTCTTCCGGAGTAATGTCTTTCATTTCCTGGAAATCCAGTTAATAATCAGCCAATTCCTTCTCCCGAAACTCCTTCATGAATTTTTTACAGATAAATTCATATTCCATGTCCTCTTCTAGAATATTGTTTTGGATCTTCCGATCAAAGAGGTTCATAGTTGATTCAGGCCGTTTCTTTTCAGGAAGCAAATGAATAATAATTGTGCTTTGCAGAATTCGCTTTACTTCGTTTCTCCCCCAAACAGTCGTTTATTAGAATGAAGAATTTGTTTATTTTTCTATTTTTACCGTCAGTAAAATCCAGTAATTTTCAAACAAAAAATCTGGGAGGCTTCAATGCCCAAAGCTACCTTTTTAGGACATTCAGCTTTTTATCTGGAAGGTAAAAAAGGACGAATCATCATTGATCCGTTTATTTCCGGAAATCCGACCGCCAAAGTAAAACTGCAGGATATCAAGGTGGATTATGTTCTGCTCAGCCACGGTCACGGCGATCATATCGGTGATGCGATGGAGATCGCTAAAGCCAATCGAGCTACTATTGTCGCTCCGTTCGAACTGGCCAACTACTGTGCTAACAAAGGAGCCAGCGTCCATGCCATGCACATCGGCGGTGCCCATCAATTTCCTTTCGGGCGGGTGAAACTGACCATCGCTCACCATGGATCCGCTGCCCCAGATGGTACCTATGTCGGCAATCCCTGCGGTTTCTTAGTCACTATGGATGGAAAAACTTTTTATCATAGCGGTGACACCGGCCTGTTTTATGATATGAAACTGATTGGGGAATTGAATACCATCGATCTGGCCGTTCTGCCCATCGGTGACAACTTTACCATGGGTATCGATGATGCGGCGAAAGCGGTGGAATTTCTGAAACCGAAAATGGCCATACCAATGCATTACCGGACATTTGAGGTCATTAACGTGGATCCAGCTGAGTTTGTCAAAAAAGTGAAAGCGCTGGGATTTAACGGTCAGGTGCTGGCAATTGGTTCGAGTTATGAATTTTAATTATATCTGAAAGATATAGAACACGCCCGTCTGGACGGCCACTCGGGTTCATAATACTTATAGGTCCTGCCGGACAGGGATAACACTGATTTTACGGATGATCACGGATATTTTTCTGGGGAAAATGAAACAAAAATGTTTTTGATATATCACAAGACAGAGTTTTATTTC
>MESS01000026.1:4369-8269 GCA_001771055.1 Caldithrix sp. RBG_13_44_9 | reverse complement strand
ACCCTGGTCTTCTGCCACCAATCGGGCGGTAAAGAGCAGGTGTCCCATAAGCTCTTTATCTCCAGGGGTAAGGTCCTGAATTCTGGTCAAATGTTTTTTCGGCACCAGCAGCAGGTGCACGGGAGCCTGGGGTTGGATATCATGAAAAACCAGCAGATGTTCATCTTCATGGATAATCCTGGCCGGTCTCTCACCGGCAATAATTCTGCAAAAAATACAATTCATCATTTGATTTTTTTGAAACGAAGTCCGCTTTTTAATTTGTACTATCAGTTTAAGATAAGTCATCCTTATTATTTTTGAATTCCTTGAACTGGATGGAAAGAAATATACCAGAGTTATTAAATAATGACAAGAAATTAATCATCGAAAAATCTCATTCGCCAATTGTTACCGCAGGCAGAAGAGCCGAACAATCTTTTTCATAAAATGGTTGAACAATGGCGAAAATTACAATAAGTTAAAAATCATTAATTTGCTAAAATCCTGTGATTGAAGCTAAATAACACTGTCATGCATTACTCAAGTTTTATAAAAGTATCATAATTTTGAAAAGGGTATACTGATGATTTTTTTCTGGTTTGGTTTCATTCTGTTGATCTTAGTACTACTGGCTCTGGACCTGGGTGTTTTCCACCGGAAAATGCATCGCATCAGTTCCCGTGAGGCCATTCTGTGGACCATCTTCTGGATTTTTCTGGGATTGCTCTTCAATGTTTTTATCTACTACGCTTACAGTAATCACTGGCTGGGAATAGGCGAATCTTTGCATCATGTGCAATCCGGAGACGAAGCCGCTCTGAAATATTTTACCGGATATATTATCGAAAAATCGCTCAGTCTGGATAATATTTTTGTCATTGCCATGATCTTTGCCTATTTCAATGTCCCAGCACTTTTTCAGCACCGGGTATTGTACTGGGGTATATTGGGAGCACTAATCATGCGGGGAGTAATGATCATAGCGGGTATTGCTCTGATCAATAAATTTTCCTGGATGATTTACCTGCTGGGAATATTGCTGATCGTTACTGCTTTGAAAATGCTTTTCACCAGGCAGGAATCCATTCACCCCGATAAAAATCTGCTGGTGCGTCTGGCAAGGAAATTATATCCGGTAACCGGAGATTATGAAGGATCAAAATTCTTCAGTCGTATTGGCCACCGTCGGGCAGTTACCCCACTGTTCCTGGTTTTACTCATCATTGAGAGTACTGACGTGCTTTTTGCAGTTGATTCTATTCCGGCCATATTCGCCATTACTACCGATCCTTACATTGTCTTTACCTCAAACGTGTTTGCTATTTTAGGTCTGCGCTCGCTTTATTTTGCCCTGGCTTCTATGATGGATAAATTTCGTTATCTGAAATTTAGTCTGGTATTCGTACTGGCCTATGTCGGGGTTAAAATGCTGCTTTCGCATACCTATAAAATTCCCACTCTCCTTTCTCTGGGTATTATTGCCGGGATGTTAAGCATTGGAATTTTAGTTTCCCTGTTGGCCAGTCATCATGAGAAGAAATCTCTCAAGACCAATTAATCCCATCCCTGGTAGAATCCGGAAATATTCTGGTGATTGATTCTGACTGCTGACACTTCTAAGCCAGCAGATCAGTCAATGATGGATATACATTTCTGATCAGAAAATCAAAGTACCATGATGGAAAATAGTGGAAACTTTCAGTTCACCGTCAGGATTATAACTTCTAAAAAAGTTGGCTTTTCAAAATTTTCAAATGAACCACCCCACTCACAGCGGCAGTTTCGGTTCTTAAAATTGTTTGACCCAGAGGCAGGAGTTCAAAACCATGCTGGAGAGCGTGGGATACCTCATCTGGATGAAAACCACCCTCCGGTCCAACCGTTAGCAAAAATTTTTCATCCGGTTTTGATTTTACAATTTTCTTAGATTGTTCCAAAATGGGGTGAGCCAGATATTTTGTTCCCGGTTGTTGAGAAGTCTCGATTAACCATTCCTCCATACTTACTGCGGATTTTATTTCCGGCAAATAAAACTGTCCAGACTGCTTCATGGCACTGATAGCAATTTTTCGCAAATGGTCAATTTTAATTTGCCGGTAGTTGGTATACTGACAATGAAGCGGTACAATAGTCTGCACTCCTAATTCAGTCAACTTTTCAACCGCCCAGTCCATCCGGTTAGGTCGAATGGTGGATAGTGCGGCTTCAATCATATTTTCCGGAGGGAAAGCGATTTTTTCTTGCTTCTGGATCAGTAACTCCAGTTGCTGACCTTTATCATTCTGGATGATGGCAGTAATGTCAGTTCCCAGACCATCTGTCAGCCGGAGCAGATCGCCTCTTCTTTTTCGCAATACTTTCCTGGCATGATATGACTCATCGGCAGATAAATTCATGGTTGGCTGTCCGGGAATAAAATTTGGAATATAAAAGAGTTCCATCAGATTAATTGACCTTTCAATTGCTTAAAAACTTACTCCGGCGTCAAATATGAATTGGGTATTTCCATTGTCATTTATGGCATACTCCAGTCGCAAAATATAGACGTATGGCAGGTGAAAGTGCAGACCGACCCCATATCCGCTGTAGAAATTGTTCAGTCCAAATTCATTTATATTCTGCCAGACCACCCCGCTGTCCATAAAAAGGCCGGCACTGATTCCAAATTTGAGATCCTGGTAAATGCTGGGAATGATCGGGCCATTTTTGATGGAAAAATAGCGGATAGGTAAGATGGGAAAGCGCAGTTCCAGGCTGCTGAGGGAGACACTGGTGGAAGTATATTGTTCATATAAATCCGGGTCTGGAAAGACATCATAAAAATAACCGCGAATTCTTTCGTCAAAGCCTAAAAATATCCGCTGGTAGATGGGCATTTCACCTTCGTTAATTACCAGCCATTCCCGCACTGCTAAGGACATATTTTTGTAAACTGGAAAGAACAGCCGGTTATCAAATTCGAAGCGCCAGAAATCCGGTTGATTCTCGGTAAATCCGATTTTCTGAAATTTATGAGTGATCAGGAATCCTTTTTTGGGATATTCGAACAAGTCCCGCTTATCCCATTTTAACTGCAGGCTGAGGGTGGGAACCAGATCCGTCCCATCTCCGGAAATTGAATATTGTTTATACGATGCAGGCAGGGTAATTTTTTCAATAACAAAGTTGAATTGTGTCTCAAAGTTGAGACTAAATTTTCTGCCCAGGATTGCATCCCAGACTAACCGGTCTTCTTTGAATGGGAAGATCTTGTTCTCAATTTTCTTCTTAGAAATTCCTGTTCCCCAGATCAACCGTATGTTGTCTCCAATCCAGGGATTGAAGTAACTGGCATAAAATGACGGATTATATCCCAGCCAGCCGCCCAGTCGCAGTTTTTCATTCCGGCCCCGGAAATTGTAATGGCTGAGCTGTAAACCATAACTGATTTTACTCCAGTCATGCTCATTAATGAACAACAATGGTACCGGGAAAATATACCAGCTTTCAGTCAGCAGAATCGCCAGCGCCTTTTTTTGCTCTATCCGGATAATCTGAAGTTCGACCCGGTTGAATAAAAATAAGTTTTGGATCCGGTTTTTTATGGCTTTGAGAGAGTTTTCCGAAAGGGTATCAGGAAATTGATGAGGAATTTCCCGTAATATGACATGGTCCTTGGTATGTATATTTCCGACAATCACCACCGTATCAATCTGAATTGGAAAAATGACCGGTTCCTGACCATATATCATGGAAGCCAGGATCATAATAAGGAATGCAGGGGAAAAATATTTCGCGGCAAAAAACAAAACCGGTTACTCCTTGAGAAACCAAATGGGATTAGTAAAACAATAATATTTATATTTGTTTCTCTGACTATAGGCTTCGAGGCGAAGGTAATCGGCAGCAAATTCACTCAGACTGAATTCCATGGTGGTT
>MESS01000026.1:4224-4353 GCA_001771055.1 Caldithrix sp. RBG_13_44_9 | reverse complement strand
TTATGGGAATGGTTTTTACCGTTTCCACTTTTTGCTGATAACTTCCGGAATAGATGCGCAGTTCTTTCCAGTGTCCGTATTCCGGAATACATTTTCCCTGGATCAGCAGTCGTGACTGGGGATTAAAAC
>MESS01000026.1:2324-4181 GCA_001771055.1 Caldithrix sp. RBG_13_44_9 | reverse complement strand
CATGATGGCCAGGGGACCATTCGAAATAACCGCTCGTTTCTGGCGAATGGCATCAATGACCGCCTGAGTAGAAAATGGATGGCATTTTACTGCTGTTCTGGCCTGTCCAAACAGGTGCTTTTGGTGGTAAACCATGCTTAAAAAAGGAATGGCGATCTGCCGGAAGCAATTAAAATTCCCATGGGCATCATTTCCGGCTACAATTCCTATTCTTCGGCCACTCAGTAACAGTCGTTTCCAGAGCTCTAATCCCCGGTAAAACGATTTTTCACTGCTGTCGTTCAGGATCTGCAAGGCATCCAAAGCATCATGTGAACAATCTTGAACATCCCATATACCTCGTCCCAGGATCAGACGTTGGGATAAGGGTGGCATTTCCAGAGGGTGGGCAGCAATGGCCAGGGCGCTCCTGGCTTTCTTTTCCAGCAGTTCATGCAGCGTCGAAGTTGGTTTATGCCGTAATAACCGTTCGGCACTGTCCCCGCTTCCGGGATGAAATTGAGGATCATTGAGAATCAGACAGTGAACATTTTTGTTAGAATGATTGCCGGCAGAAACCTCCTCTCCGGGAATAATCACCAGGTTATTCTTGCTTGCCTGCTGCTTGATTTCCAGTTGAAAGGAATTCCATTTGGGAATATCAGTCCGGTTGATCAAAAAATTATCCGGATCATCATCCAGATCATAAGAATGATCGGTGATGGCAATAAATTGAAGACCGATGCATTGAGCCGCAGCTGCCGTCACTTCAATGGGAGCACCAAATTCCACCTGATCGTCAGTATAATTACTATGAACGTGTAAATCACCCCAGTACCAGTTGTCCAGACTTGGCAGGGAATGAGGAGAGATAAAAATATGAAATGGGTGATGGGGGATATTCTTATAATTATCCTGAGTAATGGTTTTTGTTTTTTTATCCGTGTTGCCATAAGTCAATTGAGCTGACAACTGGTATTCTCCGGGCCGGGGGAAATATTCTGCTGCCAGAGGGATTACCTTAAAATAAAATTTTTCATTTATTTCCAGATTTAAAGGGAAATGAAGTACCTGTGATCTCTGATTTTTTACATCAGTGATCGTCACTTCTAAACCTGCCAGTAGAACCGGAAAGCGGTGCGCATCTTTAATCAGCAGGAATAGCGGGATCTCCTGTTCCAGCTGACCACGATGAGGCAAATCAAAAATGATTTCCGGTTCTTTTTGGAAAAGCCGGCTGGGCAGATAAGAAAAACGAAAATGGATTTCGGCATAGGTGATGAATGGTAATAATAACAGGGGAAAAAGCAGCCATTCAATATGGAGATCGTTGATTAGCAAAAATCTTTACCATCACAAGAGTTCGTTCTAAGGATTATCTGATAAAAAAGCGCAAAAAATTAATACCGATCTACTATTCTACCAAGTACTTTTACTTTTTACTATGAAAAAAGCAGATAGGGGAGTCAGACCTTTTTTAGTTTGAGCCGGGCGGTTGTTCCGCGATTTTCCTGGCTGGTAATTACCAATTGGCCGTCCATCTGTTCCGCCAGCTGTTTACAGATAGCCAATCCCAGCCCGCTTCCCGAGGCTTTGCTGGAATAGAAAGGTTCAAAGATGCGGGGAAGATCCTCAGTCGGGATCCCCCCGCCATTGTCACTTACTTCGATTATCAGTCGGTGGGGGCGGCTATTTTCCAAAAAGGCTCGGATCATCACCTTGCCTTCCGGTGGAATTGCATCGAGTGAATTCTGAATCAGATTAATCAGAATCTGTTTCAGGGCATTTCGGTCGGCTGAGACTTTCAAGGCAGAATCTGCTGCCTGGATCGTTACCCGTGAATCGGGCAATTGGCGTTTCAGTTCAGTAAAAAAATCA
>MESS01000026.1:0-2218 GCA_001771055.1 Caldithrix sp. RBG_13_44_9 | reverse complement strand
AGAGAATGAAAATGATCAGACTTCCAGTCCCTAAATACAGTGCCCCGGATTCGAAAGTATTCAGGGTGATAAAAAATCTGGCCGGTGCATCAATAACCAGGATCGAGGTAATTTCGTTGAAGTCATTGAATACCGGTAAATAAGCAGAAAGGAAGTACTGGTCAGAAAGCTGAAGCAGGTTGGGTTCGGGAATTTCACCCACTGCGGCCCTTCGTAATAAGTCTTCCTGCAGAGGAAAGGAGTATAGACTGTCGCCAATCCGGAAATTCAACCGGAAATCAATGAGTAAATTTCCGGTAGGATCAATCACTACGATATTTTCCAGATCATGGTTGATCTTCAGGTCATACAATAACTGCTGATAGTACAATACTGCCGGGGTATTCTCCATCCCGGGGAAAATTTTTTCTAAATCATTGCCATTCAGCAGCCGGGTGGTGATCTGACCGACGTTGAGCAGTTGTTTTTTAAGACTGGCGGTCAATTCTGATTTCAGGCTTCGCAGAAATAACCAGCCGATAAAATTCATGGCCGCCAGCGCCAGCAGTCCACTGACAATGATGAGATAGATAATACGCCGATTCAGGATGACTCTAATCTTCATGCCTGGATTCTTCCCGGTTTTGGAAAAGTTTTAACCATTCCTGAATCTCATTATCGGATAAATGCCGGTTTGAACTTGAATCCTCATTAACAGCCCGGCTGGTTTTGATATGATTACCTAGCAGAGATTTCCAAAACTCCTGGGAAGTCATGGTGGATACCCGGTGATCTTTGGCAGTATTTTTGATGGAACGGTCAGAACTGATAATTTGCATCATCTGACTGGAAGCATTTTTTCGAATCAGTTTCTGGATTACTTCATCCGCCTCCTGTGTTTTTCCGGAAAAGATCAACTGGATCCGACCCTTTTTCTCGGCCGGTGGGAAGTTCTGGCCGGTAGTTCCATCAAATACCACCAGAATTTCCTTTCCATGCAGGACCGGGGCAGACTGCAGGATTTTCAGGAGGTGGTGGCGCTGTGATTCCAGGTCAGGCATCTTACTGAAAATATCCGGATTGGCTTTGATCAGATTGTAGCCATCGATGATAATTTTTTTTCCAGGCATTGCGGTTAAATTTGGACGATTTCCCAAAATAATGCAATGAAAATTTAATCAGGAAGGACTGAGGATATATTCATCATTCAGTAAGGGTTTCAGGCAGATATCAAAAATTTTTTAAAATGGCTGTGCGATACCCTCAGCTGCTGAGAATGGAATGAACGGCAGTTATTCCGCTCAGTACTGCTCCCTCAATGGTGGCGGGCAGGCCGGTATCAATCCAATCTCCGGCCAGAATAAAATTTTTCAGGGCGGTTTGAGCCTTTGGGCGTAATGTCAATGATTGTGGAGTCTGGGCAATGGTAGCCCGCTTTTCCTTGATGATCTTGTAGGAAAGTATCGGATTCTCTTTTTTCAGATCTACTCCCAATAGTCTTAAAATTTCTGATTCGACCATTTCCATCACTTCTTCCCGGCTGCAATCGACCCACCGGTCGGCAGCACTGATCACCAATGCATAGCCATGATCCTCACCAGAATGCGGGTGGGCAAATATCCACTGTAACGGCGAGGAAATAAATGAGATGGGAAAAGGAAACTTGAGAGGGTTCCGGCAAAAGATGTTTATGGTCATGATGGGATTATAGTTAAACTGATTAATCTTCTCTTTCAGGTCAGACAATTCGGGTAGCGGGCTGTCAGCTAAAATTTCCGAGAGTGCAAATGGCGGGATCGCGGTTATAACATGGCTTACCTCGAAACTGTTTTTCTGGGTAATCACCTGAATGGAACCGTTCCGGCTGGGTTGAATTTTTTGAACGGCATCCAGCAGATGGATCTCACCTCCCGCTTGTCGGAGAAAATTTTCAGCTGGATCAGCAAATATTTCTGACAGCCAGGCTTGAGGAATTCCAAGGCCTGATTTTTGCCGGGATCCGGTAAAGGAACGGTGGATAGCCTGTTGCAATAAGAAAGCTGAACCGCTCTCTGGGGGAGTATTCAGGATGGATAAAGAAAGCGGCCGCCACAAGAGATCCCGGATCTTCTCTCCCTGGCCGCATGTATCCAGCCATTGAGAAACAGTCAGTTCTTTCAAAGAATCAGGAGCCAGTAACCGTGATTGCCGCCAGAAATTCCAAAAATCTTTCAACTGAATTTGGGTGAAAGAATGATGT
>MESS01000025.1:10072-10286 GCA_001771055.1 Caldithrix sp. RBG_13_44_9 | reverse complement strand
CAGGCAGGAAGCTGGCTATAAACAGGTAGTATGGGATGGTTTGAATACTGCCGGAGCGCGGGTAGCCAGTGGTATTTATATCTATCGCATTGAAGCTGGCAATTTTGTGCAGGCCCGTAAAATGGTCTTAATGAAATAACCTTTCAATGATTAAGGGTGATGCCATCGTCAGAAACGATGGCATCACCTCTTTTATAAATAACCATCTGCTTTT
>MESS01000025.1:6036-10045 GCA_001771055.1 Caldithrix sp. RBG_13_44_9 | reverse complement strand
AAAAACAACTGACACTTTACCTTCTGAGAACAAAGTCTGTTTTATTCAATTGCTACTTCCTGAAAAACCTCCGCTGATTATATTCAGCTATTAGCCTCCTGTCTCTAATTCACCGGTGATAAAATTGACATTATGTAAATTTTTACTTATATTCCCGGCAGTGATTCAAGCGAATTAAGCATTACCAGGTCTTTTCACATTTATGGATAAGTATTAATAGACCTAATGGAGGAGGCATAAATCTGGGTAGTGTAAAATTTTCGTCCTTCGGCCGGGACCAGTCAACTGGATCAGTCAGTTCCATTTCACGGCAGCATATCACATAGACCAATACTAACTCCCGTACTATTTAAACCGGCACTTTCTCATTTGGTAATCGTCTCAGCACCAGGTTACAGTTCATGGTAATAATGTAATCTCGGAGAGGGATCGTTATCGCTATTGCAGATATGATGGGAATCACAGTCGACCAAATTTTTCATTCCTATTTTATCCAGTCAGATTGCTACCCGGTGAGACTGCAGTAATTTTTGAGGTCGCATACCCGTATCGAAGAATACAACAGGCAGTAATAAACGCAATAATATCAAAAAGATGAGAAATCCAGGAAGAGGATCCAGACCATGCCCATTAAATGAGACTGAAGCTAAAACAAAATTAACAAATAAAATAAGGGGAGATCATATGAGTAACGGAAAATTTACATTGTATTTTGTGTTGGCGATTATGCTCTATCCCATGATGGAATTATATTCCCGGGTGGATACCCGCCTGAATTTTGTCAGTAATATTTATAATTCGCCGGCTATCGGGCAGGGAACCCTGGTCATTGATGTGGAAGCAACTTCCATTCAGGAATGTAACCCGGCAATTAAATTATTCCAGGATGCTTTCCAACTGGATGAGCTGCTCACTGCTCATACCCTGAGCCTGACTTTTTCTGATCAGTTATTCTCCAATTCAGGGTATTGCTACCTGGAAGGCTTCGACCGTGACCGGGGAAGGGTAAGATACATGTATATTTATAATTGTGGTCCGATGACTATCATTTCCTCGGACTGGATAGCGGTTGTGAGAATTACCATTGTATATACCATGACCAGCGGAAATTCTTCCATCAGCTGGTATGATGGATTTCCCAAATATCTGGTCATCGATAGCGAGTGCAGGGACATTACCGGGGTGGAATATCCAATCCCCTTTGATCTGAAGGATATTTCTCTGCCTGTTACCCTGGCCAGTTTTGATGGCGTTTGCGAAAAGGGAGGGATCACCCTGAGGTGGATCACCGAAAGCGAAGTAAATAATATGGGATTCGAAATCCTGCGGGCACTTGAACCTGAAGGAGCCTATCAAAATATCGCCAGCTATAAATACAATCCGTTATTACGCGGAAGGGGAAACAGCACGACTCGCAGTGAGTATTCTTTCTCCGATAATTCAATCTGTGATGGACAAATGTACTGGTATAAACTCATTGACGTTGATACCAAAGGGAATCTTGCTTCTCATGGTCCGATATTTGTTCAGGCGAATTTTGGCGGACTACCATCCATTTCTGCTATCCAGCCCGGTGAATTTCAACTCTACCAGAACTATCCCAATCCTTTCAACCCCCGTACCACTCTGAGATTCGATATTCCATCGATAGAACAGGAAACGTTGGATGCAAAACTTCTGATTTTCAACTCCCTGGGACATCTGGTGAAAGTGGTATACAGCGGGAAAATCCGTACCGGTAGTTTTGAAGTGGAGTGGGACGGAAGCACCGAAAACGGTTTACCTGCTCCCAGTGGAATTTATATGGCCACCTTACAATCCGCCGGATTTACCCATACCGTGAGGATGACATTATTAAAATAATGTCTTATGATGCTGTCTTAAATAATCCGATATTTAAAAAACAGCTCGAGGTCAATCGGAGCTGCTGTCTGCTATTTTAGAGATTCCAGCAATTTTTCCAGCTGATATCCGGATTTCTGCCCAGCTACTTTAAATTTCTCAATCAGGTCAGCGTGTCTGCTAATTTCCTGACAGATTTCCTGATCATTTCCCTTTCCAATTCTTACCACTTCCAGGATGGCCATATTCAAAAGCCAATCACACAATGCAGTAAAAGATTCTTTGTTGAACCACAATACTTCCCGAAAACGATTCACCTGCAGGTAAGATTGCGCTTCGGAATCCTGCAGAAGTTTTTGCATGATCTGATAGGCAGAAATATCCTGCTCTTTGCCATCCTTCCACCAATTCTGGTGAGTAGTTAAAACTTTTATTAAAGGAACGATCTGTCGGATTTTTTCGGGTGACCATCCCAGGTCGTTGAAATTTTGCTCTAGAATTTTCCCCAGCAGCCAGTCGTCCAGTCCGGCCCGGCTCTGTTCCGCCGTTTGCGCGGGATCTACCGCTGCTCCCAGCTGGTGTACCAGCAGCCAGGCATACCAGGTCTGCCAGTGGTGTTTTTCGGCGGCAAAGAAATTCGTTAATGTTTTCAATGCAGTCTGTGCCTGTTTGATCTTGGGACATTTAGTTATTTTATCCAGCACCGGCAGCTGCAATAGAATAGTCAATTCCTGCTCGAACTGCTGTTTTATCTGAGCGACTTCTCCTTTTCCGGCATTGAACTGCTTGATTTCGGTAAGCAGATCCTGCATTTTTTTGCTGACATCAGCTGTAAGTTTTATATCTATCGCTGCATCTACTTTTAGCAGCCGGCTAGTGTAGAGAGCCTCAAACATTTTTTTATTAGCTAACTTTTTAAAGGTCTGATGGATAGGCTTCAGGAAAGTTTCCTTCAATGCTTCGTCGATGCTGGGAACACCGCGCCCGCCCAGATAGACTTCCAGATTGGCATAATGCTGCCAGACATTGTCCTCCACTTCCCGGAAATCCCAGAAAACCTGATACTGGTACGCTGCCAGTGAAACGAACAGACCCTGCTCATGGATATTCCGGCTGCGGCGGATAAATTCCAGGCCGGAAACATGATCGCGGAAAATCACAAAATAGTGCGGTTCATGATGCAACTGTAAGGCATCACCCAGGCTTTTCTGTGACAGCATCCGCTCATCCCCACTTCCCTTCCTAACTGAATAAGCAGCCGACATTTTGATCCAGCCGCTGGCAGTCTCAAATTTGTTATGGAAGATCACCAGTCCATATTCATTATGGAAACTGTTGGAGTAGGCAAAAACATTTTCATTTACCTGCCCTTCAGGGGAATAAAAATCATATAAATAAAAATTAGTCACATCAGCGAAAAGATAACGCCTTCGCATAAGCGGAAATACATAGCGTTCATGCCGGTGAATCAAATCCCAATCTGGTTCTTCATTCCAGTAAGCTTTGCGGTACTCCATCCCATATTTTTCGGTGAAACCCTCCACCTGGCCATGTCCGATCATCGGTAAACCGGGCATGGTGACCAGCATGACGCAGACCCCGATATACTTATCTCCCTTGCCAAACTGTGCCACCGCCGTTGCTTCATCGGGATTGTTCATAAAGTTGACGAAGCGTTTTAATATTTCCGGATTAAATTCCAGAATATTTTTGATTGAAGAACGATATTTATCATTGTGCTCATTTTTCAGCATATTCATGAAGGCGCTGTTGTACACCCGGTGCATTCCCAGGGTTCGCACGAAATATCCTTCCATCAGCCAGAAGGCTTCGGCCAGCAGCAGGGTATCCGGTATTTCCCGGGCTACCCGGTCTACCACCTCCCGCCAGAATTCTTCCGGCATGGCCGCATCAAACTGGGATCTGGTGAGCCCATGCTCAGCCCGGCTGGGAATATCACCGCCATGACCGGGCTCAGGGTACCACAACCGTTGATAATGTTTTTTGGTCAGGGTCATGGCCGCATCAAAGCGGATAATAGGGAATTTGCGGGCCACATGTAAAATGGTCTGGATCACGGCTTCCCGCACTTCCGGTTTCAGATAATTCAGCTGGGCGGTATCATTCCAGGGCATGCTGGTACCGTCATTACCATGATAAATGAAGC
>MESS01000025.1:0-5950 GCA_001771055.1 Caldithrix sp. RBG_13_44_9 | reverse complement strand
CATTGGCAATCTGATAATCGAACAATGAATAGGCCGAAGCCACTGCCTCAGGATTACCGCAGAGCTGCTTGATGCGTTGTGAGGCCTGGCTCCGCTCCCACAGACCGATCAGCCACAAGCCGGTAAAACCCCAGCCGGCCAGGCGATCCAGCTCTTCGTCGGGAATCTGATCCAGCCGGGTGATAGAGCGCTGGTATTTCTTTGACAGCTGATCCAGCCACACGTAGGTGCTTTTAGCCATCAGGACCACCCGCGGCATCCAGTCCTTATCCGGACTGAATCTTTCCGGTTCCAATTCCAAACCGGTAAATTGATACACCTCTGCCAGGCCGGTACCCAGACGGCGCTCCTTTTCCTCTTCCTGAATGAGGTCCAGGCTGCGCAGCAACCGATAGAAATATTTTTCCAGTAGGAATCCCCATTTCCGGCGGATGTAATCCAGTTGTCCGGTAAGAGAGTAAGGTTCAGCAATGGCCGGACTTCGCAGCATATCGATCACATTCTCGTTATCGGGACCGAATTTGGGTTGTTGTTCGAAGAAGGCGTGCAGTTCAGGAAAAATTTTCTGGTAGGCCGGGTGCTTCTGCAAACGGTCATCATCAAATAATTCCAGGAAAGGTGAAAAGGCCGGATTCATGTTCGCCAGCCACAGCAGCAGCAGTTCCTCCAGAGCCAGCTGAAGATGCGGGATCCCGGCAGTTTCGGCTGACAGATAATCGGCAACCGGGCGGTTATCAAAGTAAACTTCCCGGGGCGGAAAATCTTCGGTAAAGTGCTGCAGGATGTGCAGCACCTCTTTTTCACCAATCCGCTCATTTAACCAATTCAGAGCATCCGGCAGTATTTTTTTATTGATATCTTCACGATAGAGTTGTACCACATAGTGCAGGATCTCATCAATCAGGCCCATGGCATTCACCTGCCCGGCTCGTATTGCCCGTTCAGGGAAATTAACCACATCTCTTTTTTCATTAATTTTCTGGGTAAAAAGCCTGGCGGCAAGGAAATTGGCCACAATTACGTTGCCGCTGGATTGAAATAAAGTCTCAGAAAATTGATATTTGAGACGGGTTTCCCGGGAGACATGGAATTCCCGCCACAAACCGGATAGCCTGGGTGTGAGCTTATTCTGCTCCAGCCGGTTAAGCGTGATGGTAAAAGAAACAGGTCGGTTCGATTTCAACATTACCTCCAGCCACTGGATAAACATATTTTTATTATTTCTAATGATAAATCTTTGGTTAAATTTAGCCAAAGGAAAATCAAATATGAAATCAAAAAAAGTTTAGTACCAGCAATCGAGAACCGAAGTCAGACGTCAGGTTGTATCTGTTCTATCAGTTCTAAATGTTTTAGGGATGATGATTTATGAAAACACACCAGTATCATCAACATGGAATGATCTGCATTCTGTTTATGCTTCTATTTTACTCCTCCGGTCATTGTCAACCGGGTGATGATTCCGAAGCACCTCCCCGCATTGGTTTGGTATTGAGCGGAGGAGGTGCCCGGGGATTTGCCCATGTCGGAGTACTGCAAATATTGGATTCACTCCAGATTCCGGTACATTTTATAACGGGAACAAGTATGGGTTCTATTGTGGGAGGACTCTATGCACTGGGTTATTCCGGTAAAGATCTCGATTCTCTGGCAAAAAATGTCGATTGGACCATCATCTTTTCAGACAAGCCACCCAGGGGAAAATTGGCCTATTTTGAAAAATCTGACATGGGTCGATTTCAACTGAGTCTGCAGACAAGAAAATATAATATTCAGGAACCATCGGGTTTAATTTTTGGGCAGAAAATTTCTCTGCTGCTCACCCGCCTCATCAGTCCACAATTCGATGACGCTAATTTTGATGAACTGCCTATCCCCTTTCGCTGCATTTCTGCGGATTTAATTTCCGGCAATGAAGTGGTACCAAATGCGGGATCGCTTCCCAAAGCGATCCGTGCCAGCATGTCTGTTCCCTCAATTTTCACTCCGGTAGAGTGGGGAGATTCCCTGCTGGTGGACGGAGGAGTGCTCAACAACTTACCGGTGGATGTGGCGCTAGAGATGGGAGCAACCCACATTATCGCAGTGAATGTGGGCAAACCTTTAAGATCTCAGGAGAATTTAAGCGGAGCTATTTCAATTCTTTATCAATCCCTGTCACTGGCCTCCAATAATAAAGAAAAGGAAAATCTGCTTAAAGCTGATGTCGTCATCACACCCGATCTGGAGGGATTTAATCAGACAGATTTTGCGGAAAATAAAATCAAATTAATGATCGAGATCGGAAAACAGGCTGCCCGTAATAACCTGGATCAACTCCAGCAATTTCGGCAGCTGAGCCAGCTAGCTGGAACAACGTCCAAACAAAAACCTCATTTCCAGAAAGGAACAATTTTCGGGGTTCAAATCCACGGCAATGAGCGGTTGTCTTTCTCCTTTATCTATCAATTTATAGGCTTAAAACCGAGTCAACCCTTTGACATTGACTTGCTTGAAAACCGGCTCGAAAACTTGTATAGTCTGGGATATTTTCAAACTGTTGAATATCAGCTGGAACAAATGGAAAAGGAAAAATACCGGTTAGATGTTTTCGTTAAGGAAAATCCAGGAGCTTCCTTACGGCTGGGCTTTCGGTACCAGGATAATTACAAGGTCATTCTGGGTGCCAATCTGAAATTAAAAGATTTTCCCTTTCCCGGCATCTTGAGTGACATGAGTTTTTTATTTTCCGGTCTGCAGGTGTGGGAGTGGGAATTGGGCTATCCCCGGCGGATGTTAGGTACCATACTGTATCCTTATATATATGGTTATTATCAGGATATTCCGGTGGATATTTATCTGGAACGGCAGAAAGTAGCCCAGTATGGAAAAAAGAGCTATGGAGCAGCAGGCGGAATGGGATTCGTGATCAGTAACTGGTGTGGTATAAAAACCGATTATCTCTTTGAAAAATTGTTGATTGATCCCACTATCGCTTCCAGTGAAGAAATTACCTGGCCGGAATGGAAATATGATGTGCATCTTCTCAGGATCTACCTGAGCGTTGACTTGCTGGATGATCTTCTAGTTCCCAAACATGGATATTCCGCCAAAATAAGATATGAAGATACTATCAATTTTATAGAGCAGCATGACAACTACCACCGCTTGTATGTTGACCAGAGTTATTATGGTACCATACTCCAGCGGAATACCAGCAGCCTCCATCTCTTCTTCGGTTTCACTCATAATGCCAAACTCTACCGTATTTACTACCTGGGTGGACCAAACAGCTTCATCGGATATAATTACGATGAATATTCCGGTCCAAATATTGGCATTTACCGCTTTGAGACTTCTTTTCACTGGAGTAGTATGATTTCAATTCTGGGAATATTTAATGGTGGGAACATTTGGGAAGATTACCAGAAAATTGATTTTAAACAAAATTTCAAGACTGGTTATGGAGCAGGTTTCCAGCTCAATACCTTTTTGGGACCCTTCCGCTTCATTTTCAGTTACAGCGAGAAACAGACTGTACAGTATTTTACTTTTGGCTACTCCCTGGCTACCCGCAATGATGAGCGGAAATAAAATGTAAAATTCGAGATTCGATTTCCATTTGGCCGACCACCTCAGGCAAAGTCAGAAAAAAATTGAGCTGTCAATCCAAATAAAATCCACCGGGATATAACCTTGCCTCAACGAATTAAAAGTAGTTATTAAAAATAAGTCTAAATCAACATTATTCAATCCGGTCGAATTCCATTTGCAGATGTTCTATATTAATCCTGTTTATTCTAAGGGTGGGTACAATGAAGAATAATTTATACCTGATTTTTGTACTGTTAACCAGCGGAATAATCAATACTGCTCTTACAGCAGAAATAAATTCCTCTGAAGTTGCAGCCCATTATTCTTCCGGCAAACCGTATACCCGCTGGTGGTGGTTTGCATCAGTAATCCAGAAAAAGGACATTGCCTATCAATTGGATTAGTTGAAGCAGCAGGGTTTCGGAGGAGTTGAAGTGGCTTTCATTTACCCGGTGAACCGTGATCCTGATGCTCAACGTATTGCCTGGTTAAGTTCAGAGTGGAGCGAGAAGGTTACCTATTGCAAAGAGTATTGCGAACAAATCGGTTTGGGTTGTGACTTTACTTTCGGGACGCTCTGGCCATTCGGCGGTACTTTTGTCAATGATCAGGATCGTACTAAAATATTTGGTGATCCTGATTTTAAACAACCATTACGATTATCCTGGACCCATCCAGATACAGGTAATGTGCTTAATCATCTGGATCGTCAGGCCTTTGAACGGTATGCCAGAACCATGGGGACAGCGCTGAAGCCGGCTTTATCCACCGCTTCTACCTCTGCCCTATTCTGCGATTCCTGGGAGGTTGAGACCCGCCGAATCTGGACTGACGGTTTTGACACCGAATTTGAACAAAGATTCGGATATGACCTGAAGCCCTACATGGAAAATATTTATTCGGATGGAAATGAAGGTCCCCGCTATGATTATATGAAGCTGGTTTCCGATTACGTGATCACTAACTTTTACCAGCCCTATACCGAAGCCTGCCACCAATTGGGCGCGATTTCCCGGGTGCAGTGTGCCGGCTCGCCCACCGATCTGATCTCGGCGTACTCCCGGGTAGATGTCCCGGAGACTGAGGCTATGCTGTACGATCCCAATTTTTCAAAAATCGTGGCTTCGGCTGCTGCTCTGGGGGAAAAACCAATTATCAGTTCGGAAACCTTTACCTGTCTCTATGGATTCCCGCGGGTTCATTTTATGGAGGAACAGACCGCTGACCTGAAACTGGTAGCCGATGCCCTCTTTGCCAACGGCGTGAATCAGATCCTCTGGCATGGGATGCCCTACAATCCGGCCGGTATTGATACGATCTATTTTTATGCCACCGTCCATGTCGGCCGGAGGGGAAAGCTGCTAAAGGAGCTGCCATCTTTCAACCACTACCTGACCCGGGTATCCCAAATCATGCAGAAAGGCCAGGCCTACTCTCAGATTGCCGTTTACCTTCCGTTGGAAGATGCCTGGATCGCCGGGGAATATCCACCAGAGCTGCAAATGCCGTGGTCCTGGGGAGAGTACGAGCTGAGATATCCCCAACTGCCGGCGGAGGTTAAGGGATACCATCCCCTGTGGATCAATCAGGAATTTTTACAAAAAGGGGAAGTTCACAACCAGCTTTTGCATTGCGGTGACCAGATCTTTGGCGCTCTTTACCTAGACGTAAATTATCTGGATCACCTCTCATTGCAGGCTATCTTGCAGCTGGCCCGGCAGGGATTGCCCATTTATTTAGCGAAACTTCCCCAGGAACCGGGAATGAAAAAAAATTCTGCCTATCAGAAATTGCTGCAGGAATTGCTGGCACTTCCTAATGTTTCAAGGAATCAGCTGCATGAGATATTATATGTCCCGCCGATGATCAAAGGCGAAGATATCCCTGACTTCTGGTGCCGGCGGGAACAGTCCGACTACTATCTGTTTTTCTCCCATCCCAATTCGCAAAATGTAAAATACCCAATTTCCTATGGACAATCGTTCACCGAGAAATCCATCAGCCGGAAAATTCAAATAAACCTGAATGGTTTTAACAGGGAATATGAGCTGGTATTTGAACCCTATCAGTCAATTCTATTAAAGTATGATGAGAAGGGACAGATAATTCCTGTTGATATTAAGTTTATTCCTGAAGTGCCTCGAAAAGAGTGAGTTTACTAATTTTTTTTAGGTCACAAAATTTAATGCAGTCAGTACCACCAGACTTCAGGATAAAAAAAAAGCTAACAAGGAAGCTACTAATTCCCTTAAATGAAAGTTGATGGTTTAGACATAAAGAACCTAATCAAATATTCTTTGTGCCTTAGCGCCTTCGTGTCTTTGTGTTTAAATTTTTTAAATCGATAAGGTATGGCTAAAACCTTCCCTTCATCCTC
>MESS01000024.1:1221-6045 GCA_001771055.1 Caldithrix sp. RBG_13_44_9 | reverse complement strand
GATCACGGTTTCATTGAGTCCAGCCGGCAGGCTTTTATTCTTCATGATGACCCTCAATTCCCGGCAGATCAAATCTCTGGTGCGGCTGTCCGAGCGGGTCAGCAAAGAGAAAAGCATGGAGCTGGCCGCTGGTGATCCCAGCTCGGCCAGAATATCGATCAGCAGTTTCCCACCGGAGGAATGTGGATCGGTTGTTTTCAAAGCTGCGATGAGTTCGCTTTCGGCTTCAATCCCATACTCCAGCAGTGCCCGTTGGGCATAGCCAGCGATAGCCGGTTGTTCAAGTTTTGCGATCAATAGATTGGCGATGCCCTCATCATCGGCCGGGCGGATCACTACCTGCCCGTCAGGAAAACCGTACAGGGCGCCTTTCATGAATACCAGCGGATTCCAGGAGAGGCCGGTAAGGATCCGCTGGATATTTTTCACTGCCTGGATATCCATGAACTGCAGCAGCCGAACCATCTCTACCGGATGGCTCACCGTGGCCATTAACAGCACATGTCCCCAGGAGCGGTCCCGGTATTCCATAATGATCTTTTCCATAAAATATTTGGAGACCCGGAAAGAAAACCGGTTCAGGATACCCAGCAGGGTGGTAAAGCGGCGGGTGAGCACATCCTGGATCAGGGGGATGCTTTCCCAGGCGATCTGGTTGATCAGCAGGTAATCGTAATAGCGTTGTTTCAGGCGGTGGTTTAGGCTGCGGTCTATTCCCCGGGCGGGAGCGGTTTCTTCCAGATCATGAAAGCGCTGCAGAGTATCATAGGTAGCAATAGAGAGGTCGTAATTGATATGGGCATTCATCCCCAATAAGGCATCCTGAATTAAATTGGTCTGGTGGTTAAGGGAAAGAGTAAACGAGCGGTTCCAGCAGTCCGGGCAGGTTCCATCAGCCCGCTGGAATTTCTCGACCGCCTCGAAATAGGTTTCGGCCATCCGGTAGCAGATGGCTTCGCTCCAGCGGGTATCCAGGAATCGTCCCTGCCGGATATTGCTGCGCAGTTCATTTTTAAAGGTCCGGTACATCAACAAGAAGCGTTCCCGGGGATCGCCGGTTTCAGCAAAACTCCGGATGAACAGATCCATTTTCTCAATTATTTTATCCAGATCGGGAGTTTGAAATTTTATTTCCGGGATGGTGGGTTTCATTAAAGGTCTGCTGTCTTTTATGCTAACATTAATGACCAATGAACTCTAACAGGGTAAGCCGTGCTCAACATTCATGATAACCCTTAATAACGATCTAAATGTCTGGTTATGGTATGATTCTAATCAGCAGGAATCACAACTGGTACTGATTCTTGCGCTGAAAATATGCACTAAGAGCTGCTGGAAAACAAGAGTATTTTTGGGGCTTGCAAAAAGCAAAGAGCAAAGAGCATAGCGCAAAGCGCATAGAGCATAGAGCAAAGAAAAGGCTTTCAATCCTTCATTATTAATTATAAACTATAAACTATAAACTATTAACTGCCTACTATTTTGTACTTTGTATTTTTTATTTTTGTATTGTCATCTTGTCTCCTGTCCTGCGGCTAGGCAGGCTTGTCTTCTTGTTTTCTTGTCTTTTGCCGGGTGCATTGATAAGCTGGTGGTTTAAATTTATCAACGACTTGTTTTATTCCATATCAGATAGGAGTAACCAGTAATAAAATGCTTCCGGCAAAATTGCCTTCAGGCGATTCAGGACAGCCAATTTCCCTGCTAAATTTTCGTTGCCTAGATCATTTATTTTATTGGTGTCATAATGAATTGGGAGAGGAGTTGTTGTGGTATTGGTCTGGAGAATTTTTGCCATTAAGGCAGTTTTGGCCGCGGATATTTTAACTTCATTCAGTTGAAATTGACGGTTCATTAAATGACTTTGGATTTGGCGGATCCCTCTTCTTAAAGATTTTGTCTGTTCATTTTCTATGCTTCCCTTTAAATCCAGTTGGGAGATCAGGTAACAGGTGTCTATGGTATCATTCAGCGTTTCATCCCGGGAATAATTCCGGTTGCGGTAACCATTTTCAGCGGCTACAAATGCATTATAGGAGACACCGACCTCCTTGATATCAGAAGCAAAAGGAAATAATTCTCCCAGGTCAAACAACTGTTTTATGATTTGCATTGAATTGATCTGTTCATCATTCCGGTAAGGAATACCAATGGTATTTGGAGCGAAGGCTGTTAATTTATCGCCAATTAATCCGTTTACGGTTGGGATTTTTACTTTAACCGGACTTTCACATTCAAAAAATTCCAGATCGATTATTACGAATTGGGTGCTGGGGAAAATTTCACTACCCGGTAAAATGTCCAGCAAGACGTAATCTTGCAGGTTATTTATAACAGAATTAAAATAAAACTTAAAATGTTTTTTGGGAATTCCCGAAGGTTTTCTTGGATCTCCTTCCCATTTAAGAAATTGACTGCTTTGAATAACACGATTAAAAATTTCCTGAAGGGATTCCATTTTTTCATCGCAGAGAATATCTAGGTCAATGGATATTCTTCGGAAATCCTGTAATAATAACAGGAGTGAGGTGCCGCCCTTGAACACAAAATCCAGTTTGTTGTAAATTAATTCTCCCAGCAGCTCAAAAGCGTAAATTGTCTTTTCTAATAATCCCGGATCAACATTTCCAGCAATTTTTCTCTTCTCATAAATCCAATCTACCGTGAAACATTTGACCGCTATCATATTTTATTTATTCAGTCTTTTCTTCATGCTTTTTAGATGATTCGCTCTTCTGGTAACCTTAGCCCGTAGTAATATGATTGAGCATCAATATAATCCACTAAGTCCACTTTAAAATTAAAGTGGACTTGGTGGATTAAACATCTGAGATCTTTGTTAAGAAAAACTCCGATACCTTCCTTCTTTTAGAGTACTTAATTAAGGTGGCCACTGAGATCCGATGATTACTGATGATTTCTTTGAGTGTATTATGGTAATCCCAGTCTCCCATAATAAATAGCTTTTTATTTTCGATATATAAATCCACCAGTATTTTCTCAATGCTGGCTCTATGTTCTTTAGTTGGTGCCTTAGAGATCGATGGTCTGATGATAAATGGGTTTGCTTCAAATTGAAAAGATTTATTAATTTCAGACCTGGTTGGGTTTAAAATCACTTTCGGTTTATGTTCTTTTAAAAAATCTGCAATATTAGCCATATAATCAGAATCACTGTAAATAAAGGTGACAAATTTTGTTTGTAAATGATGATAATAGGATTTCAATTGTTCGGTGCTCCAGCAGGAGAAGGGCAGAAGGGGAAATTTATGCTTAATAAGAGTGATGATATCTTTTATTGGATTAGCATCCAGTACAAAGGGATCAGATAAATTGGAATACCATCCCCGTCCGGCATCAAAAATTTTTCCTGATTTTCTTAGGTTGTATAAATATTTTTTTACACTTTCGTCGGTGTAAAGTATATTTTTTTTATCCATCCAGGTTTTAAGTTTCTCGATATCAAAGTAGGCTTTACCCTGGGAATAATTTTCTATATAGTTTTTAATGGTATCGATTTTAACACTTTCTCCTGGTTTAATTTTCGAAAATATCTTTGTCTATTCGTCGGGCAAAGGATTTTAAAAATTTTATTCAATTTAAGGCCTGATAGGTAAGTTTTTCAAGTAGACAATGGAAATAATTTCTAATTTGTTCCTGATAATTCTTGAGAGCTTTTTGTTGATCTGCGGTTAAAATTGGTACCTTTCAGGAATCCCTACGAGACGGGATCCTTATTTATTACCGCGAACCGGTCCACGCCAGTCCGGCAGGAAGGAATTAATCCACGCCTGCCTGCCCGCCTACCCAGTCCAGAAATGCGATCTATCTTATTCATTCGTTCGGAAGTTCTGCATTTACCCATTAGTGCAAATTATCTATGCATTTTTCACCTGATAAAAATTATCTTCTCACTCTCTTTTCCTGTTGGAAAAAGTTGATCTCATCCGCTGGTGATAAATTTTAGGATCTGCCGATTACTTATAAAACAGATTTCACTTATGATCTCATTCAATTTGCTTTCTAGCAAATCATCAGGTAGTATTACCACAAATGGTCTGGACATATTCTTTTCCGCCGTCAAAGAGGCAGTGTTTTAAGATCAATTTTATAACAACTTTATTTCAGATTCTCTAAAATTTTCGTTCGATAGAATCCAGAACTTAGTTGACCTTCTGATAACCGAAAATATTTTTCATTTGATTGCCCGGCTTAATGTTTTACTTTTCCTTAACTGTTTTGCTTGATGATGATTGACAGTATATCAGTAAAAGATTGTTCAATAGTGATGTTTTTCAACGTCTACCAATAAATCAATTGTACATTTTACTTTTCAGTTCAGGTCAAAAGGAAATACAACTATGAAAACCAGCCCGGCCGAACTTGAAAAATGGGGCAGACTTTATCAATTAATGGATGAAATTAAAGAGTTGGCACCTTGGGAATGGATGGTTGAAGCCGATGTCTTTGGAGTGCAGAATCCACTTAAAGAAGAAACAGGCTTCGTCAGCATCATGGGTCAGCTGGGTGAGCATTATGCAGTTGCGGTGTATTTAGATGCCGAAGGTCTCTATGGTTTTTGGGGGATGCAGGAAGCCGGGCCTGATCTGCAATATGAAGAATTTTTTGAAGTACCACAACTGCAGGCTTCCTTTGAGAATAAAAATATGCTGCAACCGCAGGATAAAAAAATAATTGCTGAATTGGGTCTGCTGTATCGCGGTAAAAATTCCTGGCCGCTCTTTAGAGCCTACCATCCTGGCTGTTATCCTTGGTTTCTGGGGGAAGAAGAGCGGGATTTTATGATCCCGGTTCTTGAACAAT
>MESS01000024.1:205-1205 GCA_001771055.1 Caldithrix sp. RBG_13_44_9 | reverse complement strand
ACGTGCCCAGCCCCGTGGTAGTGTAACTGCCCGTCCCGGCAGCTATGTCAAGATCGGCTCCGGCCAGGCTGACAATGCCGGTATACGCCCCGCTGGCGATTGACGTGGTTCCGTCTGTAAACGTGCCGTCGATCGTGAGGCCGTTGGCCGTGAGCGTGTAGTTGCCAATGTCCCAGTTGCCTGTAAGCGGGGTGGTTCCGTCAGCCGTGACATAAATGGCGGAGTCAACGAATTCTATTGCCGTCTCGCCGGAGTTTACTTGCAGAATGTAGCCGCCCGCGCCGGTGTAGGCCGAAGGCGTGTCGGACTGGTCGAGAAAAGTATCTGACGCGGCAAAAATAGCGTCCGTTTCCGCCTTGGTGTAGTAGTTGGACGCACCTAAATCAAGCACGTCAGGCGAAGATTCGATGATGCGATTGTAGCAGATGAAATCTAATCGCTTAACAGCAATTATGTCATCTGATGCGTTGATGTATTGAATTTCAGCGATACACTCCTTGCTTGCATCCGTGCCGATTCGCAAGTAATATGACTTAGTGTTTGCGTTGAGCCGGAAGGTCAGTTCCCCGTCGGTGATGTCTGGATTGCGAAAGGTGCTGGTACCGGTGTCCCACCACGTATTGGCCTGGTTGAAATTGTCGGCATAGGTCTCGATGTATGGCGTTGTTGGCGAAGATACGCTCTGCTTCACCGTAACATATTCGTCTGCGTGATAGGCTTGCACCCATCCAGCCGCTTTTACACTGGGATCGGCGGAGTCGCTAAGTCTCACGTGTAATTCGCCGCCGGTGGCGTCATAATCCCATTCTCCGGCGGCAAGACTGCCCGCCGTGCCTTCCGTTGCCAATGAGCTATTGAAATAAACGCTATAAGGAGCAAAGGCCAGAGTTTTCTTGTACTCGCTTCCAACCGTGTTTGTCCAACCTGTCTCGCTTAATGAAGCGAGTCCGGGGCTGTAATCATCAGACAACCGCACGGTGAGAATTTCGTTTGTCGAATC
>MESS01000024.1:0-189 GCA_001771055.1 Caldithrix sp. RBG_13_44_9 | reverse complement strand
GCCACAAGGCTTCCTTCACCGCCGTCATTTTCCGTTGCCAATACGCCGTCGAAATAAACGTGCGTGGGCGTGATCGTTAGGGCCTTTTCATATTCGTTGCCCGTCGAATTGGTCCAACTCAGTTGGCCCATGGGCATCTGAACGGGATTGTTCCTATAATCGCTGTCCACGAGCAATTGTGCTGTAACT
>MESS01000023.1:1311-7119 GCA_001771055.1 Caldithrix sp. RBG_13_44_9 | reverse complement strand
CAGCATATGAATCATGCCGGAAGGATTGCCCGCGATGATGCAGGGGTAAAGGTATGGAACGGGGGAGCGAAGCTGTTTCGCAAATGAGTAGTATTTAAAAAACAATTTTTCTAGAATCGATATTTTCCATACGGAAAAAAATGGATTTGACCTCCAGGGTAGATAAAGAATTTCTACCTTTTATAAATAAACCGGGTCGCTTTCTGGGCAATGAATATAATGTTGTCCGGAAAAATCCAGCACAGGTTAAGTTAAGAGCGGCATTGGCCTTCCCGGAGGTTTATGAACTGGGAATGTCTTATGTGGGGTTTGATATTTTATACCATATCCTGAATGCCAATCCTGACCTCTGGGCGGAACGGGTTTACGCACCCTGGTTTGATGCCGAAGAAGTACTGCGGGCTAAAAAAATTCCGCTGTTCAGCCTGGAGTCACGTACTGCACTTTCCCAATACGACTGGATCGGGTTCACCCTTCAATTTGAACTGACCTACACTACCTTATTGAATATGCTGGATCTGGCAGGGATCCCTCTGCGCTCCGCCGATCGCGATGGCCGATTTCCGCTGATCATTGCCGGCGGGCCTTCGGCCTACAATCCCGAACCTCTGGCCGAGTTTATCGATGTTTTTCTGCTGGGTGACGGAGAAGAAGCCGTATTGGAAATCTGCCAGACTATTATCGCTGCTAAAGAAGCAGGAAAAAACCGGCAACAGTTGCTGCTGGATCTGGCGGGTATTGCCGGAGTGTATGCGCCGTCCTTTTATAAGGCAGAGTATAATTCATTCGGCGATTTCCAAAGTATTTCTCCGGTTCAACCCAATGTCCCCAAACGGATCTATAAGCGGGTGCTGCCTCAGCTGTCAGAAAAGAATTATCCGGTAAAACCACTGGTGCCGTTGATCGAAATTACCCACGACCGGCTGGCGGTGGAAATTATGCGGGGATGCTCAGAGGGCTGCCGTTTTTGTAATGCCGGCATGATCTACCGACCGGTTCGCCAGCGAAGCGTGGAGGATATCATCCATCAGAGCCAGCAGGCCGTTAAGGACAGCGGATTTGAGGAAATTTCCCTGCTCTCCCTGAATACTTCCGATTACCAGGATCTGACCTGGCTGATGGTAAAAGAAAAAATGCTCTCGGCCGAGGAAAAATTGAGCTTCTCTTTCCCTTCCCTGCGGCTGGATGGATTGACCGGTGAAATGGTGGATTTTGTACAGACTTTTAAGAAAACCGGCTTCACCTTTGCTCCTGAGGCGGGGAGCCAGCGCCTGCGGAATGTGATCAATAAAAATATCCGGGAAGATGACCTGCTTGGTTCCCTGCAGATGGTACTGCAGAGCGGCTGGAAGATTGTAAAATTTTACTTTATGATCGGTCTGCCCACCGAGAAAGAAGAGGATCTGAAGGCGATTGTGGAGCTGATCCAGAAATGTAAGAAGATCGCCCGGGAATTCAAGGATGTGCGATTAAATATTTCCATCTCCCCGTTTTCACCCAAACCGCATACTCCTTTTCAATGGGAGAAACAGGAAATACCGCAGGAGATTGAACGGAAGTCCCGCTACCTGGTCAGCCGACTGGAAAATGAGCGGATTGCCGTGAGTTGGCGGGAGGGATTTGCCAGCTGCCTGGAAACAGTTTTCACCCGTGGGGGACGTGAGTTGGGCGGGGTATTGGAACAGGCCTGGCGCAATGGGGCACGATTTGATGGCTGGAATGAAGGATTCCGCTGGGCTAACTGGGAGAGTGCCTTTGAAAAGCAGGGTATTGACTGGAAGGGATATCTCAAACCGCTGTCAGTTTCACAGCCTCTTCCCTGGGACCACATTGATATGGGTATTTCCAAGTCTTTTCTGCAGAAAGAAAAAATGCAGGCTTATGAGGGTCGTCTTAGTGCTGACTGCCGGGACAGTGTCTGTCTGGGCTGCGGGTTACAGCGCAAGGAATTTGAGCAATTGGTCTCCTGCTTTAAGAAGGAGGAAACAGCTCAATTAAAATCGGATGCGATCCGGCGGGACGAACAATCGACGACCCAACCAGCCGCTGCTTCCTTCGGCCGGTCTACAAAAAAAAGGGACATTCCCCAGCAGCTGGCCAAGAAAAAAATCCGGGTGCGGTATACCAAGACCGGTCTTACCCGTTTCATATCCCATTTGGATGTGGTCCGCTTGTTTGACCGGGCGGCCCGCCGGGCAAAAATTTCCCTGGCGTATTCGCAGGGATTTCATCCCCGTCCCAAATTATCATTTGGTCCGCCGTTAAGTCTGGGAGTGGGGAGTATTGCTGAATATCTGGATCTGGAAGTGGAAATGGGCCGCGAGGCTGATTTCCAGTTTAAACTGAATCCGGCATTGCCAGCCGGGATACAGATCCTGATGCAGAAAACAATTTTTGCCAAAGTGCCTTCGCTGGCCTCAGCTATCGGACAGCTGACTTATGAGACAGAGCTGGAGGACTTGGTATTACCACCGGAGTGGCTGGACAGTTTTCTGGCTCAATCCACCATTCTGGTGGAACGCCAGTTGAAAGAGGGGAATAAATCGGTGGATATCCGGCCATTTATTAAAAAGCTGGAAATATCCGATCATAAACTGGTCACTACCTTGATTGCCATTGAGGGAAGAATGGCCAAGGTAACCGAGGTGCTGGAATCACTGCTGGGGAAACAGGGAGTCGATCACCGGAATTTTTATACCCAGCGAACCGGTCAATATATTGTGACAGGGGATAAAGTACAGGAACCATTTGAAGTTATTTAAAACCGGGGGATTACTCAGGTTACAGGAGAAGAAAACAAGATGAAAAAAGAGATCATTATTAATTCAACTAATGAAGATACCAGGATTGCCTTACTTGAAAATAGTAAGCTGGTGGAAATATTTGTGGAGCGGCCGGACAACGAACGGATGGTGGGGGATATTTACAAGGGGCGGATCCGGCGGGTGGTAAAGGGGATGCAGGCGGCTTTCATCAATATTGGCTTTGAACAGGATGGCTTCCTGCACTTTTCGGATATAGGGGAAGAAGTGAATCAATTGTTTGCGGATATTGATGAGGAATTGATCAGTGAGAACCGCAAAAAGCAAGAAATCGATCCAGCAGATCTGCTGCGCAACGGACAGGAGATATCAGTCCAGATCATCAAGGAACCCATCATTACCAAGGGACCACGGGTTACTACCGAGTTAACCCTTCCCGGCCGTTTTATGGTGCTGGCACCTAACCAGGACCGGGTAGGAGTCTCAAGAAAAATTTCCAGTATGGCAGAAAGAAAGCGGCTGCGGATGATCGCCCGCAAGATCAGGCCGAAGAATTTCGGGATCATTATCAGGACGGTGGCCGAAGGTAAAGACGAAGTGACCCTGAATAATGATCTGCAGAAATTATTAAAAGCCTGGAAAAAAGTTCAGGCGGAAATAAAAAGATCCCAGCCTCCCGCTCTGATCTTCAAGGATCTGGGTATGGCCTCCAGCGTTATCCGTGATCTGTTTACCTCGGATGTTCAGCGGGTAGTGGTAGACACCCGCAAGATGTACCGGGAAATTCACCGCTATCTTAAAGATGTCGGTTCTGACCTGCTGAACCGCCTGGAATATTTTAAATCCCGCAAACCGGTTTTTGATGTGTTCAAAATCGAATCGGAATTGCAGAAAAGCCTGGAACGTAAGGTCTGGATGGATAACGGCGGATATATCATTATCGAACATACTGAAGCTTTAACTTCTATTGATGTAAACAGCGGCCGTTATTTTGGCAAGCGGGATCATGAACGGAATTCCCTGAAAATTAATTTAGAGGCCTCCAGGGAAATTGCCCGGCAATTACGCTTACGTGATATTGGTGGATTGATAATTATAGATTTTATAGATATGGAACAGGAAGGGAATAAGCTGAAACTTTTAAATGAGCTCAAGAAAGAGTTTGCCCATGACCGGGCAGTGAGTCGGGTAACAGAAATCAGCCGCTTTGGTCTGGTGGAAATGACCCGGCAGCGCATCCGGCCCAGCCTGATCTATAATATCCATGAACCCTGTCCGCTGTGCGAGGGAAGCGGCTTTGTCCCCACCCCCGGTACGGTGATGGCCAATATGGAGCGGATCATCCGTCGCTATGTAGCAGCGGATTATGACCGCCGGATCATTATCCGTGCCCATCCCCAGCTGATAGAATATTTGACCAATAAACGGATCAGCCGGAGGCTGCGCTTGATGTGGAAATACTGGATCCGGATTGATACCGAGGCCGATGTCAACATGCGGTCATTCGAATACCGGGTTCTGGTTAAAAAAACCGGCGAAGATGTGACCGAAAAATTCGGACGATAGGCACCATGATTCTCTTGATGGATATTGATTTTAAGATGTTGATCTGGATAAACTTTATAGAGATAACAATTTTACACGTTTTTTACATTGTGCCAGCGGATTAAAATCACTACAGAGCTGCAAATGGCTCTGAAGTATTAATGACAAACATTGTACAGAATCTTTAATGAATAAATCCATATTTGTCTCTCACAGCTTGATTATATGGTTACTGTTTTTGCTTGTTTTTTCAATGCCTCTTCAATCAGAAAATACTCAGTTGGACCCCAGCCAGATCCAGCCGGCAGATTCTTTATATCATCCGGATCAATACTATCCCTACCTGGATGATGGAACCCCCTGGCGTCATACTTCTGATGTGAAGTGGGGGAGGTTATCGGTAATTGTTGCCGGGTTCGTAGTTTCAGATGCGATTGGATTTCAAAAGTTATCTACTTTCTGGTATAAGACTGAACGGACTACCTTTCATTTTCATGAAGTGAAGCGTGATATCCGTGAATATAAGCAGATGGACAAGATTGCTCATTTTATCGATGCCTATTATTTCAGCCATCTGGCTTCTAAAATCTACCGCTGGGGCGGTCTGTCAGTGCCGAAATCAGTCCTGTGGGGATCGATCACCGGCTCGGTCTGGATGCTGCAGATCGAGATCGTTGATGGTTTTTTCAAGCGCTGGGGATTCAGTCAATTGGATTTTATGATGAATCTTATGGGATCATCCTACTCCGCTCTGCAGCAGCTTTACCCGGAACAGCTGAAAGGGATCCGATTTAAAGTCAGTTATTTTCCATCTGATGCTTACCTGAAAAAACGTACCAGTGAAGTCAGTCAAACCATTGCGGATGATTACGAGGGATATACTTTCTGGCTCAGTGTTAATTTTTATGATTTATTTCCCAGGGACTGGAAACAATCCTATCCCGGCTGGCTGGCACCCTGGGGAATTGCGGTCGGTTATGGGGCGCAGAATATTGCCAATGATGTTTTTAATGGCCAGCGGGAAATTTTCTTCGGGTTGGATATCGATTTAAATAAAATTCCCACCGGGAAGAACAATCTTGTTAAGTTCATGAAGGACGAATTCAATATGCTTCGCCTGCCGCTTCCGGCCGTGCGGATCAGTCCCACCACCATCTGGTTTGGTTTTTATTTTTAAGATACTCCTGAATAATTCCCTAGATTGTCATTCCGAGCGGAGCGAAGGAATCTTATATAAGCCATAATTTGATAGGTTATGTCCGTCAGTAATCCTGCCTGCTGGAGGCAGACAGATAAGTCTTCATTTCATCCCTCTTAATAACTTTAAAATGTTGATTTTACAGATATAATTTTTAATATCATAATTTAATTGAAACAATTAATTTTATCCTGAATGATTTCGGTTTTTTAAATCAAAATTTAATAAGATTATTTGCAGCGGTATTTGATCCCCCACAGTTTCTGTAGAATCTCTTCCAGATGTTTTCCTAAATCCACCGGC